>URUZ01000535.1 GCA_900551225.1 uncultured Clostridium sp. | reverse complement strand
ATATGCTACGATATATAAGTAAAATAACATTTCAATAATTGAAATTAAATTTCAGGAGGAGAAATATGGATTTGTCAAAAGCGATTGTCGAAATTTTGAAAAGGGAAGGGGTTACCGATGCGTTTGGCATTCCTGGGGCAGGGTGTAATGCGCTGTATGCAGCACTGGATCAGGCAAAAGAGGAGATCCATCATATTACCATGCGCCATGAAGAATGCTGTGTACACGCGGCAGACGGATACTACCGCGCAAGTGGAAAAATGGCCCTTGCGATCTGCACCTCCGGGCCTGGAGCGACGAATTTCACTACGGGACTTTACACTGCCAATATTGACAGCATTCCACTGCTGGCCATCACCGGACAGGCTGTCCGCAGCCAGTTGGGAAAAGATGCGTTTCAGTGTGTTGATATCGCCGCCATTGCAGCTCCTGTGACAAAGCTCGCAGTCTGCCTCACCAATCCCAAGACTGCTGTGGATCAGGTGATCGAAGCGGTCAGGGTAGCTAAGAGCGGCAAGCCTGGCCCTGTTCTCCTGGATATTCCCCTGGATATGCAGAAGGCGGAGGTAGAGTTTGACCCCGATATATATGTGCCGGTGGAGATACACAAGCCCAGGGCCTCCACAGAAGCGTTAAAGGCGGCACTGAATATGCTGCTGGAAGCTGAGAATCCAATTATATTGATGGGAGGCGGTGTTGTGCTGGCCGAGGCGGAAGCACAGCTGGTGGAATTTGCAGAGCTGATGAATATACCGGTTGCGATTACATACATGGCCAAGGGGGCGATTGCCCCGGACCATCCGCTGTATGCTGGAATGCCAGGTATCCAGTGCGGCGATCCGGCGGGAAACGCCATGTTTGCACAGTCGGACGTGGTGCTGGCCATTGGCAACCGGTTTACTGACCGCCACACCGGCGATATCGGCATATACAGTCAGAACAGAAAGTTTATTCATATTAATATAGAAAAATCTGAAATTGGGAAGATCCTGACTCCGGACATTGGAATTGTGGCAGATGCAAAAGACGCATTGGAACAGCTTCTGGAGCTTGGGAAAATGCTGAACTGCAGGAGCGGCTCAGAGAGAACCAAGGGGCTGGCGGCGGTCAGAGACAGTATGAAGCGAAAGGTGGATCAGGCAGATGTACCCATCAATCCTCACCGCGTGTTTGGCGAGATGAACCGGGCGTTTGGTCCTGAGACAATGTTTACAACCGGGTGCGGCATTACACAGATTTGGTCCGGCCAGCTCCAGGAGATCAGCCGTCCCAGAAAGTATCTGCCCTCAGGCGGTGCTGGCTGTCTGGGGTGGGATATACCAGGAGCCATTGGAGCCATGGTGTCCGTGAAAAATGAGGACAAGTGCGTGTGTGTGATGGGCGATTTTGGATTTACATTCCATGCTCAGGAGCTGGCCACAGCTGCGACCAACAGGATTCCAATCATTGTCTGTATCGTTAACAACGCATACCTGGGTCTGATCCGGCAGAATCAGAAGTTCGCTTACGGTTATGAATATGGGGTGGCGATGCCTGAAAATCAGGGGGACGTGGACTATGTGAAGGTTGCAGAGGGCTTTGGCTGTGTTGCAGAACGGGTATTCCAGCCAGAGGATCTTCCGGCGGCATTAGAACGGGCGAAGGGGTCTGACAGGCCCTATGTGATTGATATCGTCTGTGAGCCTCAGGCGCACTGCTCCATGGGCAACGATATATTACATGTAAAGGAGTTTAACGCAGAGTAGATACAACGGCGCTGGAAACGGCTGCCGGGAAGAGAAAGGTAATGCCAATGACAATGAACAATGGAAAATATGGAAAGAAGAAAAATCTGTTTCCATATTTGTTGATACTTCCTACATTATGTTTTCTTGGGGTGTTTTGCTTTTATCCGATGATACGTGGATTTGGCTATTCAGTTACAGATTATGACCGCAGCTATCCGGGCCGGTATTCCTTCATCGGACTGCAGAATTTTGTGGAAATATTTACAGAGGACAAGGTGTTCCTTACATCCATAAAAAATTCTGTGAAATGGGTGGCGGCCCAGGTGGTGCTGCAGTTGTTTTTCGGCATGATTTTTGCGCTCATCCTCAACCAGAAGTTTCGGGGGCGGGGCCTGGTGAGAACCTTCTGCTTTGCTCCATGGGCGGTTTCGGGTGTGCTGACCACAATGCTGTGGTTTTTGATCTATAACGAGCACATTGGCCTGCTGAACCAGGTGCTGAGGCAATTCGGCATGGGGAGCCTGCAGAAGGCCTGGGTACAGAATGCAGGCACTGTTTTCCGGTCAGTGGCTATTGCAGAGCTTTGGAGGGGGATACCGTTCTTCACCATCACGCTTTTGGGGGGACTCCAGACTGTACCGGTAGAGCTGTATGAGTCGGCCAAGGTGGATGGTGGAAATGCCTGGAAGAATTTCTGGCTCATCACCCTGCCTTTTATGAAGGAGTCCATCGTCTTTGCCACGCTGATGCGTTCCATCTGGGAATTCAGGTCCGTGGATCTGATTATGACCATGACAAACGGAGGGCCGGTGAGAAGGACACTGACACTGCCCATCTATATGTATCAGGAATCCATCGAGAGCGGAAAATACGGCTATGGCGCGGCCTTGACTGTGATCTTATTCATGATTCTGAGCGTATACACCGTTATCTATTTAAAGGCAAATAAATTCGGAAATGGGGTGAATGACCAATGAAACCCAGAACAAAAAAGAAAGTTGTGCGGGTCTTTGCGCTGTGGCTGCCCATGCTGATGTTCCTGGTATTTATCGGGATTCCTCTGTTCTGGTCCCTGTCGCTGTCCTTTCGGGAAGGAAGCTCAGTAATCAGTAAAGAATTCCGGGTTCTGCCTGTGCCCTTTACGCTGGAAAATTATACATATGTCTGGAACACGGTGCACTTGTCCCGCTTTTTTAAAAACAGCCTGATTACATCCTTTGGATCTGTGTTTATTATCGGTATATTTTCTTTATTCAACGGGTATGCGCTTAGCCGGTTTGAATTCCGGATGAAGCGGCTGTTTATGGTGCTGCTGATGATGACACAGATGGTGCCTATCATATTTAATATTTCATCTATTTTTTTGATGATGACAAAATTTAAACTGACTAACAGCCTATTCGGAATTATATTGCTCCACATTGCGGCGGGACTGCCTTATAAC
>URUZ01000534.1 GCA_900551225.1 uncultured Clostridium sp. | reverse complement strand
GCGTTGCAGGCTGCAGCGCGGCATTTACCGCCCGGAAATACTCCCCCGGGCTGTCTGTTCTGATGTTTGGTGAGGAACCGTACACGGAATATGCGGCGGGCGCGCTGCCGGATTACCTGTCCGGGCACCTGACATTTGACGAAGTGCTGATCAGAAGGGCCGAGGACTATGAGGAGAGTGGGATTGAGCTGCACCGGGAGGAGCGGGTTGTCTCATTTGATGCGGCTGCAAAAACAGTGGAGACAAGCCTGGGCGCCAGTTATGGTTATGGGAAGCTGGTGCTGGCCACAGGGAGCACGCCGGTCCGCCTGCTGAAGATGGAGGGCACTTCCCTGCCGGGTAATTTCGTTTTGAAGTCCATCAAGGACGTGGAGGACATGGCGGGCCATGCGGGTAAACGTGCGGTTGTGGCAGGCTCCGGCGCAATCGGGCTGGAGGGCGCCCTGGCTTTAAAGGAGCGTGGGGTGGAGCAGGTGACTGTGGTGGAGCTTTTGGACTGGCTGGCCATGAAATCCATTGACCGGGCCACGGCCGGCCTGGTGGAGCGTGAACTGGGGGCCATGGGGATTGAAACCCTTACCGGGGAAAATGTACTGTCCGTACAGGGGAAGGACCGGGTCACCGGGGTAGTGACCAGCAGGCGGGAGATCCCCTGCGATATGGTGCTGTGGGCAGTGGGCGTCAGGCCGGTGACTGGCCTTGCTGTTTCCGGAGGCGCAGCCCTTGGCACCACCGGGGGCATTCTGGTAGACGGGTTTATGCGGACCAGCCTGCCGGATGTCTACGCCTGCGGAGACTGTACGGAGTCCATGGATTCTATCCGCAGGGTTCCGGTGCTGAACCTGCTGTGGGAGTCCGCGGCAAGGCAGGGAATGACGGCAGGCTGCCACTGTGCGGGAATCGAAAAGGAGTTTACCGGTTCCAGCGCTGTGCTGCTCACTTATATCGGCGAGAAGCCCCTGATTGCCTTCGGCTTTACGGAAAAGGATCTGGAAGGCAGTGAATACCAGGTCCTGGAGGAGAAGAACGAACGGTATTACCGTCGAATTCTGGTACAGGGCAGCGTGATTAAGGGCGTCCAGATGTTTAACACCATGGAGGGCGCGGGCAGCCTTCTGGCCCAGGTACAGAAGGGGACGCCCATAGACGAAACGCTGCCGGAGCAGGGAGACACAGGGCGTTATCCGGCCATCCAGGCCTCGTTTACGGCCTGGTGGAAGCAGTGGAGTAATAAGGCATAGAGGAGGGAAACTGACATGGAGATCAGTCTGGAACAGGCTGTGGGGCTTATGACAGCCGCAGTAAAGCCGGTGGAGGAAACCGATTTGATCGGGATTGAGCAGGGGCTGGGCAGGATTTTAGCAACAGATCTGAGAGCCGGTTATCCACAGCCGCCGTTTGACCGTTCCCCGCTGGACGGATATGCCCTAAAGGCGGCAGACACACTGTCCGCGGCCAGGAGCCATCCTGTCATGCTGAAGGTGATTGACAAGGTTATGGCAGGCAGTGTTTCCGACAAAACAATGGCAGCCGGGACAGCGGTGCGGATTATGACAGGAGCGCCGATCCCAGAGGGCGCGGACTGCGTGATCCGCCAGGAGGACACGGACTACGGTGAGGACATTGTGTCCGTCTTTCGGGAATTAAAGGTACATGACAATATCTGCGATAAGGGCGAAGATTACCCGGCAGGCGCTGTCCTTGCAAAAAAGGGGGAAAAGATTGACGCCGCCCTGTGGGGGATCATAGCAGGGGCCGGTATCGGGTCTGTGTCCGTATACCGCAGAGTGAAGACCCCCCCCCCCACCCCCGGTGATGAGGCTCTGGAGCCGGGAGCGGACAGGGTGGCTGGGAAAATCTATAATTCCAACCGTTATCTGGTACACGGGCGGCTGGAAGAACTGGGATTTACGCCAGTGTGGATGGAACATGTGCAAGATGACGCGGCAGAGGCGGCGGAGGCGGTGAAGCGGGCGGCAGCGGCAGCGGATCTGGTCATCACCACAGGCGGCGTGTCGGTAGGGCAGAAGGACGTGATGCATGAGGCGGCGGAACGGCTGGGCTCAGAGGAAATATTCTGGAGAGTGGCCATGAAGCCGGGGTCGCCGGTGATGGCATACCGGTACAGAGGCAGCCTGGTTATCGGCCTGTCGGGCAATCCCTTTGGGGCCTTTGTTAACATGGAGATGCTGGTCAGGCCACTTTTGGCTTATATGTCCCGGGACCGTGGCATTCTGCCTGAGGAAACGGAAGCTGTGCTCAAGGGAAGTTTTCCAAAGAGCAGTCCGGTCCGCAGGCTGATCCGCGGAGTGTATTGCCGCGGGGTGGTTAAAATACCGGAATCAGGCCATTCTTCCGGCATGCTGGCCAGCATGAAAGGGTGCAACTGCCTGGTGGATATCCCAGGAGGCAGCGGGGCACTGACGGACCAGGCCACTGTGGCGGTGCGGATGATTTAGCAGAAACAGGGGGTGATTCTTGACAAACAGCGGGAAAAAAGATATCCTTAGGGATATATAAATCAATGGTACGGAATAACAGGAGGACAGCTCATGTTCGATGTGAGGGATTGTATTAGCTTTTTGACAAATCATGGAGCCAAGATGCTCAGTGAATCCATGAACCAGATGTTTAAAGAAAAGGGCGGCAATGTCACAAGAGTCCAGTGGACCGCTTTGTTTTATATTGACCTGAATCCCGGCATCACACAGAAGGAGCTGGCTGAAAAGATGATGATTGCAGAGCCCACGCTGCTGCACCTCATTGACCGCATGGAAAAAGACGGCCTGGTGTCAAGGGCGTACAACAAGGAGAACCGCAGATGCCGGTATTTATGCCTTACCCCTGCCGGGGAGAAAGCCTTCAGGCTGCTGCTGCCGGTGGCGGAACAGTTTAATAAAACCGCAGTGGAGGGCATCCCAGAGGCGGATATGGATACATTTAAGCGTGTGATCAATCAGATGATTGAAAATGTTAACAAGAATGTGTAAGTTTATTAAAAAATGATTGACAGTTAGTATAATAATAATTATTATACTAATATAAGACAAATACGAGGAGGTTGTATTTATGCAGGATGTAAGAAAGATATTAGAGGATTTTACCAACGGTGTTGGAGGGATTTCTGAGACCAATCCGGAAGTTGCCGGCGCTTTCATGGGATTACAGGGAGCGGCCTTCGCCG
>URUZ01000533.1 GCA_900551225.1 uncultured Clostridium sp. | reverse complement strand
GCCCTGGAACAGGCCCAGGGAAATGCCAGATACCGGGAGGACATCCACGACCTGTTGGTCTTCTGGAAGACCAACAGCAGCTACAACAAGGTGCTGCGGGGCGCGCCGGAGTCTGTGAAGCACATCCTGTTCTCCGACAACTGGAAGGAGACTCCCCTCCCCGCCTCACCCATCATCCGCATGGCGGGGGCTTACCTGGACTTTGACAAGCTGATCCGGCTGGGTCTGCCGGGGATGATTGCAGAGGCCAGGGACTATGAGCAGAAGGCCAGGGAAAACGGGGGAGATGACATTCTCTATGGCTGCATGGCAGAGGCCCTAGAGCTGATGTCTGAGGTCTGTCTCTGGTACAAGGAGCAGGCGGAGCAGCTGTACAAAACCGCGCCCACCCCCAAACGCCGAAATCAACTGGAGAAGATGGCCGCCGCCCTGGGCAACATCGCCTGCAAAGCGCCAGGCTCCCTGCTGGAAGCCCTGCAGCTGGTATGGATCTACGGGATCATGTCCCCCCTGCTCCAGTTTGGCCGCATGGATGAATACTTGGGCGACTGGTATGTGCACGACATTGACAATGGGGTGATCACGGAGGAGGAGGCACTGGAGATGATCCAGAGTTATTTCCGCCAGATTGACAGTCTGGACAGCGAGACGGACTGCCGGGTGATCATCGGCGGTTATGGCCGCAGGAATCCGGAACACGCGGACCGTCTGTGCCTGGTGGCAGCGGAGGCCTGCCGCACGGTGCACGAGATCCTGCCTCAGTTTACTCTCCGTTTTAACCGGGAGACGCCAAAGGATGTGTGGGACGCCTGTATGCGCTGCATTGCCGAGGGCAGGACATTTCCGCTGCTCTACAATGACGATGTTCTGGTGCCGGGTATCATGAAAGCCTTCAAGGTGGACCGCAGGCTGGCAGAGACCTACATGCCTCTGGGCTGCGGGGAAATGGAGTTCGACCACTACAGCTTCGGCACCCCCAGCGGGTCGCTGAATACCCTGAAGATACTGGAGCTGGCGGTGCGGGGCGGATATGAGCCAATTATGGACTGGAAGATAGGCAGCCGGCTAAAGCCCATGGAAGAATGTGAGACATTTGAGGAATTTCTGGACATTTACAAGGCCAACTTAACCCATTATATTGAAGCCCAGGCTGTCTACGAAAAGTACGAGTACGAGATCACCGGGAAAATGCACAGCTTCATGTACGTTTCCATGCTTTATGACGGGGTGATGGACAGCGGAAAAGCTATTTTTGACGGCGGCTGCCAGTACCTGGCCGGAACCCTGGAGCTGTACGGCGTGGTCAACGCGGTCAACAGCCTGGCTGCCATCAGAAAGCTGGTATTCGAAGATAAAACAGTGTCCGCTGCGGATTTGAGAAGGGCCATGGACGACAACTTCTATGGGTGGAACAGCCTGAGAAAGCAGCTGCTGGATGTTCCAAAATATGGAAATGATGTGGACTATGTGGATCAGATGTTTGTGGAGCTGCAGGACTGGATCTGCGAGACTATCAGCAGCCAGGCGGAGAAGGTGGGGCTGGCCAGCTATCTGGCGGTGAACATCAACAACAAGCAGAACACCACCCTGGGACGCTGGGTGGGGGCTACCCCGGACGGGCGGAAGGCGGGCATGCCCATGGCAAATGCCAACAACCCCTCCTCAGGCTCAGACAAGAACGGGATTACCGCCATGCTCAATTCCATTTTGAAGCCCCGCCATGACAATCACGCGGGCATGGTTCAGAATTTGAAACTGTCCAAGGAGACATTTACAGGCAATTATGAGAAAACAGTGGGCCTGATCCGAAACTATTTTGACAGGGGCGGCGCACATCTGATGATCACTGTGGTGGGCAGGGATGATCTGAAGAACGCGATGGAACGGCCTGAGGACTACCAGGACCTGATTGTGCGGGTGGGCGGGCTCAGCGCCAGATTCGTACAGCTGAACAGGGATGTACAGCAGGAGCTTTATGACAGAACAACATATTGATGGAGATGTAAAGGGAATCTTATTCGACATTCAGAGATTTTCCGTAAATGACGGCCCGGGCGTGCGCACCAACCTGTTCTTTAAGGGCTGCCCCCTGCGGTGTGTGTGGTGCCATAATCCGGAGTCCTATATGTTTGAGCGGCAGCTGTCCTTTAACAGCGCTGCCTGTACCGGCTGTATGGAATGCGCGGCGGTCTGTCCCACAGGGGCCAGCCGGGTGATTCCGGCTGGGAGCAGCCAGGGGATTCCGGCTGGGAGCAGCCAGGGGATTCCGGCTGGGAACAGCCAGGAGATTCCGGCTGGGAGCAGCCAAGGACTCCATGGGGCGGTCAGGCGCCTGGAGGTGGACCATCAGCGCTGTACGGCCTGCGGAGACTGTCTGAAGGTATGCTGCTATGACGCCCGCTCTATCGTGGGGAAGGAGTATACGCCTGAGATGCTGAAACAGCAGGTGCAGATGGACTTAGCATACTATAAGATCCGGGATGAAGAGGGGGAGACCGGCGGAATCACCCTGACCGGCGGGGAACCCATGAGCCAGTTTCCCTTTGTGGACCGCTTTCTGGAGGGACTTCAGGGAATCCATGTGTGCATGGAGACCAGCGGCCTGGCGCCTTCCTGGCAGTTTGAAAAGCTGCTGGGCAGGGTGGACCTGTTTCTGTTTGACTATAAGGCCACAGACCCGGGGAAGCACAGACGGCTGTGCGGCGCGGACAATCGCCTGATCCTTCAAAACCTGCGGCTTCTCTGCGGAAGCGGCGCGGATGTAATCCTGCGGATTCCCCTGATACCGGGGGTGAACGATGACCAGGAGCATCTAAAAGCCGTGGCAGAGCTGATCCGGGACAATCCCAATATACGCAGGGGAGAGGTGATGGCCTACCATAATCTGGGAGCAGCCAAGGCAGAACAGGTGGGGATTGACGCTGAAGCCGGTATCCGGCGCTACAGCGGACCAAGCGCAACGGAGGAGCAGAAGGCAGAGTGGATGGAACGCTTTTGCAGGCTGGGGGTGGAACGAATCAGGCTTGGGTAACTAAGTAAGGATGACATGTATCGCACGTAAGCGGCCAAAGGACGCCCGCTAAGTGCTCATAACGAGCCATCTTACTAAGTTCGTGGAGGACCTCACTAAGTAAGGATGACATGTATCGCACGTAAGCGCCTAAAAGACAGGCGCTAAGTGCTCATAACGAGGAGGATAAACA
>URUZ01000532.1 GCA_900551225.1 uncultured Clostridium sp. | reverse complement strand
CCGCCAGTACCAGGCCATACTGCCCATCCGCGGCAAGATCTTAAACGTGGAGAAGGCCTCCATGGACAAGGTGCTGGCCAACGCGGAGATCAAGACCATGATCAATACCTTTGGCTGCGGCTTCTCCGAGGGCTACGGCAATGATTTCGACATTACCAAGCTGCGTTACCACAAGATTATCCTGATGACGGATGCCGATGTGGACGGCAGCCATATTGATACCCTGCTGCTGACATTTTTATACCGGTTTATGCCGGAACTGATCTACAACGGCCATGTCTACATCGCCATGCCGCCGCTGTTCAAGGTGATCCCCAAGCGGGGGGAGGAGCAGTACCTGTACGATGAGAAAGATCTGGACCGCTACAGGAGAACCCATACCGGCGACTTCACCCTGCAGCGCTATAAAGGCCTGGGAGAGATGGACGCCCAGCAGCTGTGGGAGACCACCCTGGACCCGGACTGCCGGGTGCTCAAGCAGGTGGAGATTGAGGATGCCCGCATGGCCTCTGAGGTCACGGAGATGCTCATGGGCAGCGAGGTGGCCCCGCGCAGAGAGTTCATTTATGAACATGCGGACGAGGCGGAGATTGACGCTTAATTGGGCCTCCCCATTTACCGGGCATAAGAGATTGAGAAAAATCAGGAGATTGAGACAGAGATGGCTGAAAAAATATTAAAGACAGAATACAGCGAGGAAATGCAGAAGAGCTACATGAACTATTCCATGAGCGTCATCACCGCCCGTGCTATTCCGGATGCCAGGGACGGCTTAAAGCCGGTGCAGCGCCGCGTGCTCTACGACATGAGCGAGCTGCGGCTGAACCACGACAAACCCCACAGAAAGTCGGCGCGTATCGTGGGCGACACCATGGGTAAATATCACCCCCACGGCGACAGCTCCATCTATGAGACGCTGGTGGTGATGAGCCAGGAGTTTAAGAAGGGCATGCCTCTGGTGGACGGACACGGAAACTTCGGCTCTATCGAGGGGGACGGCGCGGCGGCCATGCGTTACACGGAGGCCCGCCTGGAGAAATTCGCAGAGGAAGTGTACTTAAAGGACCTGGACAAGACTGTGGGCTTTATCCCCAACTACGATGAGACGGAGAAGGAGCCGGAGGTTCTGCCGGTCCGCGTGCCCAACCTGCTGATCAACGGCGCGGAGGGCATCGCAGTGGGCATGAGCACCAGCATCCCGCCCCACAACCTGGGTGAGGTGGCTGACGCTGTTAATGCCTTTATTGACGATCCGGACATCACCACAGCCCAGCTGATGGAATATATGCCCGGCCCAGATTTCCCCACAGGGGGGATCATAGCCAACAAGAGCGACCTGCCCGGGATCTATGAGACGGGCGTGGGCAAGATCAAGCTGCGGGGCAAAATGGAGGTGGAGCTGGGGAAACGCAAGGCTGACAAGGACAAGCTGGTGATCAGCGAGATACCCTACACCATGATTGGCGCCGGCATCAACAAGTTTCTGGTGGATGTGGCGGATTTGGTGGAGAGCAAGAAGCTGACGGATGTGGTGGACATCTCCAACCAGTCCAACAAGGACGGCATCCGCATTGTGCTGGAATTGCGCAAAGACGCTGATATAGAGAAGATCCGCAACATTTTATATAAGAAGACAAAGCTTGAGGACACCTTCGGCGTGAACATGCTGGCCATTGCCGGGGGCCGCCCGGAGACCCTGAATCTGCGGGGAATCCTGAGAAACTTCCTGAACTTCCAGTACGAGAACACGGAGCGCAAATACCAGGTGCTCCTTCAGAAAGAGCAGGAGAAGCAGGAAGTGCAGGAGGGCCTGATCGCGGCCTGCGACTGTATTGACCTGATTATTGCCGTGCTCCGCGGGTCCAAGAACTTAAAGGACGCCAAGGCCTGCCTGATGAGCGGCGATGTGTCCAACATCCAGTTTAAGATCCCCGGGTTTGAGGAGGACGCCAAAAAGCTGCATTTCACCGAGCGTCAGGCCTCCGCCATTCTGGAGATGCGTCTGTACAAGCTGATCGGCCTGGAAATCCTGGCTCTGGAGAAGGATCACAGGGAGACCCTGAGGAAGATCGCCGCTTACAAGAAGATCCTGGGAAGCCGCGGGGCCATGAACCAGGTTATAAAAGAGGACCTGGAAGCTATCAAGAGGGAGTTCTCCCTGCCGAGAAGGACACTGATCGAGGATGGGGCGGAAGCGGTGTACGATGAGTCCGCGGTGGAGGTCCAGGAGGTGGTCTTTGTAATGGACCGTTTTGGCTACTGTAAGCTGCTGGACAAGAACACCTATGAGCGCAACCAGGAGACTGTGGACAGCGAGCAGAGCCATGTGGTGCGCTGTATGAACACGGACAAGATCTGCCTGTTTACGGACCTGGGCAACCTGCATCAGCTGAAGGCCATGGATGTGCCCTCAGGCAAGCTGCGGGACAAGGGAACGCCCATTGACAACCTGTGCAAGTTCGACGGCAGCAGGGAAGTGATCGTCTATCTGACCAGTGTGCAGGCCATGAAGGGTAAGACCTTTGTATTTGCCACCAAGATGGCCACGGTGAAGCAGGTGCCCGCAGAGGAATTCGAGACCAACAACAGGATGGTGGCGGCCACCAAGCTGCAGGAGGGTGATTCCCTGCTGAGCGTGACCCCGGTGGAGGGCCAGACAGAGGTGGTGCTTCAGACTACGGGCGGAGTGTTCCTGCGGTTTCTGCTGGAGGAGATCTCGGTGATGAAGAAGAATTCCAGGGGAGTGCGAGGCATTAAGCTGGCGAGGAATGAGGAATTGGAGGTGCTGCATCTGCTGGGTGCGGAGCCGGTGATTGTATATAAGGGGAAAGAGGTGCATTTAAACCGTCTGAAGATTTCCAAGCGGGACGGGAAGGGGAGTAAGGCTAGGGTGTAAAAAAGTGTCTTTGTTTATGTCAATGCCTAAGGAGGAAAACAAAGTGATTAATGTTATTGACAGTAAAGCTCCAACGGAGCATTATTCCTCAAGAAAAGCGGCTGTTTCAGAAAATTCTGCTTGTTTTTCTGAAGCCATGGCAGCCCCCAGATGTTTAGAATCTGAGAACAATCCTCCATCAAAAGAAAGAAGTACGATGTAAGCCAAACAGCTGTAAACTTACGAGGATACTAAAGGGGCTGTGAAAAAAGTTTCATCAAAAAAATGAATGCTTATGAGATGTGTGGCGAAAGGGTTTTTTCTATTTTTGTGGAAATTAACTGGTAGGCGAAATGTTAACGAATATGGGGATCTGTCTCTTATACACA
>URUZ01000531.1 GCA_900551225.1 uncultured Clostridium sp. | reverse complement strand
GCCTCCTTCATTGGGGCCAAATCTCCCACAAAGTGTGACGCACAGCTGACGGAAAGCAATTTTCAGACACGCTCTAGTACATCCTGGAAGGGGCGCGCATTTCAGCAAATGCGCGCCCCTTTTGTCGGCATGTTCAATTTTAATAAGGCAGCCAGGCCTGGTCCTGATCCAGCATTTCCGTGAAAATACGCCCCCTGTCCTTATCATATTTACTCTGATGATATTTAAACAGCATGATATTTTCCTCCACCTCGCCCAGGATCTCGATCTTCCCGGTGACATGACTCATGGCGTAGCGGATACATTTGCCCTGGCCGTTCTGCATCTGCTTGGCCTCCTCCACGACTTTGCAGCCCCTGAGCAGCGGCACCTGGAAATGTCCGCCCACCCCGGACACGGGACGGCACTGGAAGATATAATAAGGCACGATTCCCCACCGGGTCAGGCCCTTTAAAAGGTTCCCCAGGGTGATGCCGTCATCATTTACCCCTTTTAACAGCACGGTCTGGTTTTTAACCACAATGCCGGCGTCAAGAAGGGCGTCTACTGCCTTTTTCGCCTCTCCGGTCAGTTCATTCGGATGGTTGAACTGGGTGACTACATATATTTGTTTTTGTCGGGAGTATGTTTTAAGGAGGTCAAGAAGTTCTGGGTCGCCGTAGATCCGGGAAGGAAGTACCACAGGCGTCCGCGTTCCGAAACGGACCAGATCTATGTGATCGATGGCGCACAGCATATCCAGGTAATGCCGTATGGTTTGATTGCTGTTTAAGAAGGCGTCCCCGCCGGATATGAGCGCATTGCTGATCTCAGGATGCTGCCGGATATAGGCGGCCATCTCGTCAAAATTGTCAGCAGTCTCATCATCGGATATCCCCACCAGCCGTTTCCTGAAGCAGTGGCGGCAGTACATGGCACACCGGTGTGTGGACAGGATCAGGACCGTTTCCCGGTATTTGTGCTGCAGGCCCGGCAGTACGGTGTTGTCCGCCTCGCCGCTGGTGTCGAACCTTCCGGTCATGTCGTTCTCCTCGATGGCGGGAATGCACATTCGCCGGATGGGATCATTGGGATCATCCCAGTCAATCAGCGACATGTAGTAGTCTGTGACTGTCATGGGGAAATGTTCCAGGATCGCATTCAGCCGGGATTCCTGTGCCTCTGACAGGCTGATGTACCGTTTCAGATCCTCAGCAGTGGTGGTGTTTGATTTTAACGCTTCTTTCCAATTCATTGGATTCATCTGATCACCCCTTCTCTTTTTCTGGAGTCAGTATATCATAAAAAATTACAGGGCTATATGAACAAAATATTAAAAATTAATAAAAATCAGCACAATTCACCAATCTTATTGGCTAAATAGACGGTGAAAAGCGGGTTACAAAACATAGACTGTGTGCTAAAATGATAAGTGAAAAGAAATTTCGGAGGTGTGAGATGAGAAAAGTTGCAAAGTACCTGGCAGCCTGCCTTGCAGGGGGGATGATCCTGTATGCGGCAGTGCCTATGCTGCCCCAGTCCCCCTGGACCATTGAAGCCCAGGCCCATTCCGGCAGAACGGACTCCCACGGCGGACACAAGGACAACAAGAACGCCAGCGGCCTGGGAAGCTACCATTATCACTGCGGAGGATATCCTGCCCATCTGCACGAGAATGGGACATGCCCCTATGACACCGGCTCAGCTGTAAACAGCGCCAGCCAGGCACCCAAGGCCACACAGGCGCCCCAGGTGAACCCGGTGTCGGAGGGATATGGATGGACCTACGAGGGAAGCTGCTGGAAATACCGGTGTGAGGACGGTTCCATGGCAGCCGGCTGCTGGAAGGAGATCGACGGCTGCTGGTATGCATTTGATGAGAAGGCCTGTATGCGTATCGGCTGGTATGACGACGATAGCGGCAGGTACTACCTGGGAGCAGACGGGAAGATGGCCACGGGGGACGTTGTGGTGGACAACGTGACCTGGCATTTTGATGAAAGTGGAAAACTGATTCAGTAAATGGAATAATCCCACGCTCCGCGGCGAATCGCTGCAGAGCGTGGGATTATTTAATCATGTCGGTGAAGCGCGCTGCTTACTGTTCGAACAGCCCCATCAGCTTCTTTTTCATCTCCTGACGGCGGTCCCTGGTACTCTCCTCATCCCGGGAGTAGATCCCGTCCTGCTCCTGCAGCACATCTCCCTCCATGACCTCCCGGGGGAGTACATCTCTGGAGATGGTTATGATTTCCTTCTGTTCATTTTCGCAGACTGCAAGGCTTTCCTCCAGCCGGTCGACGATATACCGCATGTTTATACCTCCTTTGTGATCAGGGATTGCACTGCTTGCAGGGGGCGTACCCCCGGCTGATCAGGTCATCCCTGGTGCCGTCCCACTCCGCCTTGTTTTTGTCGCTGATCTGCTGCACTGAGGAGCAGCCGGGCAGGTGGAATTTCTTTGAATTGGTGTTTAAGACATAGTAGGAAGAGGCGGCGGCAGACTCCTTGGCGGCCGCGGTCTCCGTGGTCTGACGATCCGTTCTGCCGGAAGCGGTCTCCCAGCGGATATTCTTGCCATCGCTCCGGGCGATAATGGTACCGTCCTGGTCTGTGCGGAATACCTGGATCTTCCGCTCCTTCAGCTTTGTCATGGTCTCCTTGTGGGGATGGCCGTAGGAATTGCCGGCCCCGCACTGGATCACAGCTGTGGACGGATTCACGCGGTCCAGGAACTCATTGCTGGTGGAGGTGCGGCTGCCATGGTGTCCCACCTTCAGCACATCGGCGGAAATGTCCATGCCGTTTCCCGCGATATCCGCCTCCGCCTTTGCCTCGGCATCCCCGCACATAACGAACCTGTTTGCTCCATTTTCCAGCAAGATACCCACCGACCAGTTGTTCAGGTCATCCCCGTAATCCCCGTTGGGAGCAATGATGGTGAAAGAGGCGTCCCCCAGCGTGTAGGAGTCTCCGGGCACCGGCTTGGTCATCTTCAGGCCCTTATCGGCCACCGCGTCCAGCACATCCTCAAATGTCCTGGTAGTGTGTTCCACCGGCGGCAGGATCACTTTGCCCACCTCGAACTCTGAGATGACCGCATCCAGGCCGCCGATATGGTCCGAGTGGGGGTGGGTGCCGATCACATAGTCCAGACGGGTGACACCCTGGTTACTCAGGTAATCTGTCACTGTGGCGGCCTGGTCATTTTCGCCGGCATCCACCAGCAGGTAGTGTCCGCCGGATTCCACCAGGATGCTGTCCCCCTGGCCCACGTCGATGAAA
>URUZ01000530.1 GCA_900551225.1 uncultured Clostridium sp. | reverse complement strand
CATTCAATGTCATCGATCCTGAGCATGATATGGGTGACCGCCGGGTGGCTGCTGTCAATGTGCTGTATGCACTTTGAACCAAACTGCTCTGTGATGGCGGCTTCGAGCTCTTTTACATCTGCCTTTAGTCTGTCAAAGAGAATATTCACCATTGTATTGGCCTGCGGTACGGCTGTGGTCTCCGAGAGCAGCTGCGATTCCTTTGGCAGTTCTTTTTTCTTTTTAAATTTATCAAAAAATCCCATGGCTTAATAACGGTTGTCAAACACTCTGGTTGACTTCTTCTCACTTCTGGGCAGTTCTCCCATTTCCACCAGCTTCACCACAGGAGTCAGGCCGATCTTATACTTGAACTGGTTCTGGATGTCAATCTCCAGGGCATACTGGTTGATGCCCGGCTCAGTCTCCACGAACAGGGTCAGCACGTCCTTGCCCATCAGGTGATCCACCATCACCTGGTACTCGCTGGACGCGCCCTTGATGGCGGAGAGCATTTCCTCGATCTGACTTGGGAAAATGTTGACGCCCTTGACCTTCACCATATCGTCCGTGCGGCCGATCAGCGTATCAATTCTGGGGTACGTGGAACCGCAGGCGCAATCCCCGGGCACGATTCTGGACAGGTCATGGGTGCGGTAGCGGATCAGGGGAGCGCCCTGTTTGCGCAGGGTGGTGATGACGATCTCACCCACCTCGCCGTCAGGCATCACTTCCCCGGTCTTGGGGTCCACGATCTCCAGATAGATGAAATCATCCCAATAGTGCATGGCTCCCTGGGACTGACAGTTGATGGCAATGCCCGGACCGTACACCTCGGTGAGTCCGTAAATATCGTACAGATCCACCCCCAGCTCGTTGGCTATCCTGTTTCTCATCTTATCGCCCCAGCGCTCGGAGCCAATCACGCCCTTTTTCAGGCAGATGTGGCCGCCGATACCGCGCTTGGCAATCTCCTCGGCCAACAGCAGGGCATAGGAGGAGGTGGCACAGAGAACTGTGGATTTCATGTCCATCATCATTCTCAGCTGTTTGTCGGTGTTGCCCGGACCCATTGGCACGGTCATTGCGCCAAGGCGCTCAGCTCCCATCTGGAATCCGATGCCCGCTGTCCACAGGCCATAGCCCGGGGTAATCTGGATGCGGTCCATGTTGGTGATTCCGGCCATCTCGTAGCAGCGCTTAAACATCAGGGCCCAGTCATCCACATCCTGCTGGGTGTAGGGGATTATCACCGGGGTTCCGGTGGTGCCTGAGGAAGAGTGGATGCGCACGATCTTCTCTTCCGGCTCTGTCATCAGACCCAGGGGATAGGCTTCCCTTAAATCGCCCTTCCAGGTAAATGGCAGCTTCTCAAAGTCCTCCTGGGACTGGATCTGGTCAATGTCGATTCCTTCCAGTTTTTGCTTGTAGAAACACTCCTTGCTGGTCAGTTTCTTTAACTGTTCCTTGATGAGCAGGAATTGGGATTCTTTCATTTTCATGGGATTTGTCCTCTTCTCTCTCGCTTTCTTTTGTAACGGCTTTTCCACGTTTTCTGACGGTCGGCGCAGTAAATGTGCAGACCTGCTGAGCAGTTACTGTAACGCTACTGTGGGGCGCAGGCCGGGCAGGCGGCGGCTCCCAGCTTCAGGGCTTTTAAGTTCATCTCTTTGAATTTCTCGGGCACACGCTTGATAATGGCCTGTTCCATCTCCTCCATGGTGATTCCTGTGAGGCCGCTGGCAATGGCAGCGCCCAGAAGAACCACATTCAGCACTTTCGTGGAGCCGCATTCCCGGCAGATATTCAGTCCGTCCACCACCACCAGGTTATCGGCTGCTGCCTGCAAATACTCCATCATTTCCACGCCGCCGTACCTGCCGCCGCTTAAGGATGCTGTCACCGGCCGGATGGGCTCAGGGCATACAACCACGCAGCCGCCCTTTTTTAAGTAGGGCAGACAGCGCACAGCTTCCGCCGGCTCAAAGCCAATCAGCAGGTCCGCGCAGTGGTGTGGGATCATGGGGCTGTGGATATCCTGGCCAATGCGCACGTGGCTGACCACGCTGCCTCCACGCTGGGCCATGCCGATGGTCTCAGCGCCTCTGGCTTCCATTCCCTTCTCCATAGCCGCAAGGGCGATCAGGCGGGAGGCCAGCACAGTTCCCTGGCCGCCTACGCCGCAGAGCAATACATTCTTTGTCATCACTGTACCTCCTCCTCAATGGCATTTACGGAACAGATCTGGCTGCACAGGCCGCAGCCGGTGCACAGACCCGGTTCAATCTTCACAGTATCACCGTCCAGCACCAGGGCCGGGCAGCCGATCTCAGTGATGCAGGTGCGGCAGTGGACACAGCGTTCCTCGTCAATCCTGCATTTTTTCACAGACTTCTCTATGGCAATGCAGGGGGACTTAAAGATCACGGCCTTCACTCCGTCCATGGCGGACACTTCCAGAACTGCATTCACCGAGGCTTCCAGATCCAGAGGGTCCACAGTGACTATCTTGGTCAGGCCCAGGGCTTCCAGCACCTTGACGATGCTCACCTGGTCCACCACCTGGCCCATCATGGTACGGCCTGTGCCTGGGTGGGGCTGGTGGCCGGTCATGGCAGTGGTGGAATTGTCCAGCACACAGACCGTCATGTTGGCCTGGTTGTACACCGCGTTGACGATGCCTGTTATGCCTGAGGCAAAGAAGGTGGAATCTCCCACAAAGGAGAAGTACCGCTTATGAGGTTCCACACGCCAAAGCCCCTGTACCATGGTGATTCCTGCGCCCATGCACAGGCAGGTGTCCACCATGTCAAGGGGTTTGGCATTTCCCAGGGTGTAGCAGCCGATGTCGCCGCAGTAGACGCCTTCTATTGGGGCGGCGGGGATGGCGGCGGCAGCTGTCTCTGCCAGGGCGGCTGAATCTGACAGGGGGATAGCGGCGGATTCCGGAGCTGCGGCCGCTCTCTCATTCACCAGCTCCATGGCACGCTTCACTGCGTAGAAGGACGCCCTGTGAGGGCAGCCTGCGCACAGCACCGGCGGGCGGATGGGAAGGGGCGGAACGGGGATTGCCGGGGCCCCCGGGGCCTCCCCCTCCACGGATTTCAGGTAGTCCGTGTAGGGCTGGCCCAGGTAGGCTTCCAGCACGCTGCGCACATACTCCACGCTGTTTTCGCCTGCGGTCTGCACATCTCCGGTGAGTTTGCCACGGATGTCCACATTTAAATGTTTGCGGCCGCAGATAGTCAGCAGCTCTGTCTCCAGCACAGGGTCCAGCTCCTCAATGGCCATCACCTGGCTGAG
>URUZ01000529.1 GCA_900551225.1 uncultured Clostridium sp. | reverse complement strand
ATCCTGTTCTGGGGTCCAGCAGATGGTGGTACACATTGCCATCCTTTTTAAAACAGTGCTCATACCACGAGGATGTAGCTATACCGCAGTCCTCCATAGGAATGGTCCCCAACACAGAATCCAGTGCATCCGGGTTCCTGACCGCTGTTTTCCACGGAAGTATTTCACCTGTGTCACGGTTCACTTTTCCGCCGATCACATAGAGATTTCCCCCAAAGTCAAGAACCGCCTGGGTGACTCCGTTCTCTCTCAGAAGCCCTGTCACCAGTTCCAGTGCAAAGCCCTTGCCCGCTGCTCCCGGGTCAAAGACGATTCCTTCCCTGTCAAATATGACCTCCTGCCGCTGCCGGTCCACAGCAATATGCCCGTATCCAACCCGCTCCAGTGTCCTTAATATCTCCTGTTCCTCCGGCACACGGGGAGCGTCCGCCAGGAAGTCCCACAGCTTCACAAGCGGCCCCACCGTTGGATCGAAGGCTCCGTCTGTCATGGCCGCCGCCTCCAGCGTCTGCTCCATAAACGTAAACAGCATGGGAGAAACATGGTATGGCTCCCCCGGAACATACGCGCTGCACATGCGGGACAATTCAGACTGCCCGTCAAACATGCTGAGAGTAGTTTCCACCTGGGCGGCCAGATCCCTGGCCGCCTCCAATAGCTTCTCCCCATCCGCCCCGTCCGGAACGGTTATGGTGATTCTGCAAATGGTGTCATATGCAATGAAACTAAGCTGTCTCTGCTCCATCTTTTAAAACCCCGTCCTTTAGCATCTCAGCCAATACCACTCCGGCCATCCTCAGATAGTTGGTCCACACAGGATATACCGGCCGCTCGGCCATGTTAAGCTCTGCCTTTTCCGTGCTGGGATTATCCCACAGAGGTCCCAGATCCACGCCCACCGAATGAGGCAGGCCCGTCAGATCCAGCATATCCTGGGTTGCTACCACCTTTGCATTTAAATTGTCCATCTGTGTGCGGAATCCCACCAGAAATGCATGGCGGTCCCACATGGGAGGAAATGGGTCTTCATATGTAGGGCAGTCATACTTACTCTGCCGGTAATATTTTTTCAGCTCAGGATGTACAATGTCCTCAGCCTCATCTGCAAATATCTCGTCAAAACGGCAGCTGGCAATCTTCCCATTCTCCACAACCACCTTCAGCCATCCGGTCAGTCCATATCCATAGTCCTCACTGTAGCTGTAAATCTGCTTGCCGGAGGGCTCTTCCAGCTGTGCGTCCAGCTTCCCGGCAATCTTCAGCAGCTTTTTCACGCTGCCGGAGGCGCTTGCCAGCATGTCAAAATCTCCGGTGAGGCGCTGCTGTTCCATCATCTGGCTTTCTACATGTTCAAAGCCCATGGTGAGAACCACCCCAGCATTCTTCATGCGGTCTTTGGTATACTGCCAGAAGCTGTAATCACTGCGCCGTTTGGAGATCCCCATGTAGAGGTGGCGGTAGTAGGAGGGCGCGGTGATCTCATTCAGCTCCACAAAAATGATCTTTCCATCCTGCTTAATCACCTCCACAATCCCAAGGTGTCCCGGATCATCGGGGAACTGGTCCTCAACTCCCTTATAATAGGGCGGGAAACGCTCTTCAATCCTGTAATAATCTCCTTTTATCAGCCCTTTCGGGGGCTGTACGGTCCATTTAACCTGGTTTTCCATTATTCTTCCCTCATCTTCCCTTATAAATAGTAACTATGAATGAACTGCTCCGTCCTTCACCATCTCACCATGGACAATCTCAGCAAGTCTCAGGTAATTGTTCCATACCGGAGAACGCGGCCTGGTGACGGCGCGGGCGGTGGCATCGCTGTTGGAGATCAGCGCAACTGCATCTTTGTGAGGTTTATCCCACACTGCCCCCATATCCGGCCCTTCCACGCAGGGAAGCCCCTGGATGTCAAACATATCCTGTGTTTCACACACCTTTTTATTGATGGCATCACTCTGATCCCTGAAGCATACCAGCCAGGCATGACGGTCCCAGCCGGAGGGGAATGGATCTTCATAGGTTGTGGAATAATACTTGCTCTGGCGGTAGAACTGCTTTAAATCATCATAGAGGATTTCAGATGTATGATCTGCGAAGATCTCATCGTAGAAGCATTTTACAATTTTTCCCTCCTCCACCACAACCTGCAGCCACCCTGTGATTCCATAGCCATAATCTTCCACGTAACCGTAATAGCTCTGTTTCTTATGTTCCGGGTTCTTCATCTGTGCAGAGACATTTTTGGTCAGTCCAATCATATTCTTCATGGAAAAAGAAGCCCCTGTGAGCAGATCAAAGTCAACATCCAGATCCTGTTTTTCCAATATCTGGTCCTCCACATGTTTAAACCCATTGGCAAGGACCTTCCCGTAGGCCACGCTCCGGCGTTTGTCATGAAAATCCTGGAAGAACTGGAACTCCGTACGCCTTTTGCTCACGTTCTGGAAATGTCGCACATAGTAATTACCCATGGTCGTCTCATTAAACTCCGCCCAGGCAATGGTCCCGTCATCGGCCACCACCACCTCCAGCTCGCCTAAATGGCCCGGATCTCCCCAGCGCCCGCTGTAATGCAGGCTGCTGTAATAATAATCGCCCTTCACCAGCCCCTTGTACTGCGGCTGCGCGGTCCAGTCAATCAGCTCTGCCTCATTGTCCTCATGCCACGGACCACAGCCAAGCCATCTCGTTTTGTCAGTCATCATCAAATACCTCCATTTTTATAATTCGCCTGCCCTGCAGCAGGCGCAGTAATGATTCTCCCCCATTTCCCTGAGTACAGGGTCATTGCCCGTACAGCCAGGCTGTGCATACAGACAGCGTTTTGCAAACCGGCACCCAGGTTCCGGGTTCACCGGGCTCTGGATTTCGCCGATCAGCTTGACCCGCTGCATTTTCTGGCGGCTGCTGGGAATCGGAATTGCCGACAGCAGCGCCTGGGAATAAGGGTGAATCGTGTTGTGGAAGAGCTGGTGGGAATCTGCAGTCTCCACCAGCTGGCCCAAATACATCACCGCAATTTTATCAGAAAAATATTTCACCACTGACAAATCGTGGGTAATGAACAGATAAGTAAGCCCAAACTCCTTCTGAAGGTCTTTCAGAAGATTCAGCACCTGGGCCTGGATCGACACATCCAGGGAGGACACAGGTTCGTCGCATACAATAAACTCAGGCGTCAGGGACAAGGCCCGGGCGATGCCCACTCTCTGCCTGCGTCCCCCGTCCAGCTCATGGGGATAAGCGTTGGTCAGACGCTCACTTAACCCTACAATCTCCATCA
>URUZ01000528.1 GCA_900551225.1 uncultured Clostridium sp. | reverse complement strand
GGGATATGGGGGGAGAGGACAGTACCCGGTGGAGAAGCCCTGCCAGACGCCAAAGGGCAACGGAAAATAATGGACAGGGCAGCGGGTCCGGGGGCCGGTATGGTTCCCGGACCTTCCTATTTATATGCAGCAGACACGCCCCTGCTTGTCACTGTACCCGGCAGAAAACGGGGAGTGCAAGACTCGCACTCCCCGCCGATTGGAGATATCGGATTTTAAGATGATATTAGCAGCAGCCGAAGAATCCGCCGCCACCGTTTCCGCCGCCGCAGCAGCAGAGCAGCAGGATGATCCAGATACAATCAAAACCGCCGCCTCCGCAGCTGTTACCGCAGCCACAGTTATTATGTTCAAAACATCCACCACCGTTACCACCGCCACAACAGCAAAGGATCAGGATCAGGAAAATAATATTAAATCCGCCTCCTCCTGTCGAGCATCCACATCCACAATCACATCCACAGTTTGTTGCCGCTACATCACTCATGTTAATTCCTCCATAAAATATGTTTGATTACACTGCATCATATGACCCCTGGCTTGGCAGAGTTTCTCGGATTTGAAAAAAATTTTAGAAAGTTTTTCTTTGAAGTGTGGTACAAACTGTAGTATAATCGCCATAAAGCTCGGAAAATGGCTGCTCCGGCAGGTTCCGGGCGGCAAAAGTGAAAACGAAAAGAGGAACAGTATTCATGGACAAGTCACGCCTGTATTACCAGATACCCTATGTTAAATCATTCATGTGCACAGTGGAGGAGCTGACGCCCGGCAAGGACGGCACATGGCTGGCACTGCTGAACCAGACGGGATTCTACCCGGAAGGCGGCGGACAGCCCTCAGACACGGGTACATTGGGGGGAGTGAGGGTGCTGTCTGTCCATGAACAGGACGGCCGGATTCTCCATCAGCTGGAAGCGCCTCTGGAGCTGGGAGCCCTGGTGGAAGGCGTTATCGACTGGTCCGCCCGGTATGACCATATGCAGCACCACACAGGGGAGCATATCCTGTCAGGCCTGGTCCACAGCCATTACGGCTATGACAATGTGGGCTTTCACATGGGCGCTGAGGAGGTGACCATGGATTTTAACGGCCTGCTGACCATGGAGCAGCTGGAAGAACTGGAGGAGGAGGCCAACCGCCTGGTATACAGGGATGTGCCGGTGGAGGAGAGCTTCCCGGAAGGGGAGGAGCTGGCCGCATTGGAATACCGCAGCAAAAAAGAGCTGAGCGGCCTGGTGCGCATCATCACTGTTCCCGGGGCAGATATCTGCGCTTGTTGCGGAACACATGTAAAAACCACCGGAGAAGTGGGAATAATCAAGGTGACAGGCATGATCCACTACAAAGGCGGCGTGCGGGTCTCCATGCTCTGCGGCAGGAAGGCGCTGCTGGATTACCGGCAGAAGATCAGGACAGTGGCCAGGATCTCCAATCTGCTGTCAGCCAAGCCGGAGCTGATTGGAGCTGCGGTCGAGAAGCTGAAGGCCGACAGCCAGGACAAGGAATTCCAGATTGGGAAGCTGAGCCTGCAGCTGTTTGCCCTAAAAGCCGCGTCCTACGAGGACAGCGAAGCTCCCCTGGTGCTCTTCGAGGAGGGACTGGCCCCTGTGCGCCTGCGCCAGCTGTGCACCATGCTGTATGAACAGAACAAGGGCGGGGTGGTGCTGGTGTGCTCAGGCTCTGAGGAGCGGCAGGAATACCAGTACGCCTTAGGGAGCGCCAGAGCGGATATGCGCGCCTTAAGCAAGCAGCTGAACAGCCGCTTAAACGGCAGAGGCGGCGGCAGCAGCCTTATGGCCCAGGGAACGTACCATGGAAGCAGCCAGGTCATTGCCCAGGTATTTGCAGAGGAAGCTAAGAAGTTTTAGAGCGATATGCTGGAGTGATATGCTGGAGTGATATGTAGGAGCGATATGTTGAGCGATATATAGAAAGAGAGATCTATGGAATTTAATCGAGAGAATATAAATAAAATGCGGGGACTGATCCTGTTTACCGTGATAGTGGTGGTGGCGGGAGTCAATTACCGGAAGCTGCTGGGACTGGCAATCAGCCTGTACCACATCGCCTCCCCGTTTATACTGGGCGCGGTGATCGCATTTATACTAAATGTACCCATGCGCAACATTGAGCGGCATTTACAATTCAAAGGAAAATGGAAAAAATTGGAACGCCCCATAAGCATGTGCCTGGCCATACTGGCAGTGCTGGGCGTGCTGTTTCTGGTGACCTTTGTTGTGGCACCGGAGCTGTTAAACACCCTGATCAGCCTTCAGAACAGCATCCCTGCCTTCTTTACAGAGGTACAGAGCCAGGCTGAGCAGCTGTTTGCCAGCAATCCGGAGATTCTGGAGTATGTGAGCGGCATCCAGATCAACTGGGACCAGGTGTTAAAGGACATGATGGACTTCTTAAAGAGCGGCGCAGGCTCCATGCTGAGCACCACATTTTCAGCGGCAGTGTCCATTGTAAACGGCGTGTCATCCTTCCTGATCGGCTTCATTTTCTCCATCTATATCCTGCTTCAGAAGGAGGTTCTGAGCCGCCAGCTGCACAGCTTGATGAAGGCGTTCCTGCCTGAATTCGTGGTGGAGCGGACGGTTTATATCGCCTCCCTGTCTGAGCGCACCTTTTCCAGCTTCCTTACTGGCCAGTGTGTGGAGGCAGTGGTTCTGGGCACCATGTTCTTCATCGCCCTGACAGTGCTGCGGCTGCCCTATGCGCTGCTGATCGGCGTGCTGATCGCATTTACGGCCCTGATCCCCATCTTCGGCGCATTTGTGGGCCTTGGGGTTGGCGTGTTCCTGATGCTGATGGTGGACCCCATGGATGCGCTGATTTTCACCATCACCTTTTTCGTGCTCCAGCAGATCGAAGGAAATCTGATCTATCCCCATGTGGTGGGCAATTCCGTGGGGCTTCCCTCCATCTGGGTGCTGGTGGCGGTCACAGTGGGCGGCAGCATGATGGGCGTCACCGGCATGCTGATCTTTATCCCCATGGGTTCTGTGCTGTACTCCCTGCTGAGGGATTCCGTGCGGCACCGGTTGCAGAGGAATCAAGCGGCCCCTCTGCAGGAGGAAGGGGTACGCGGGCGGAGTTAGATTCATCCGTCCGCAGCCCCTGGCTCTCACCCACTGGGTATAAGACCGCCCGCTGACGCATCCAGGCGCGGGAAAAAGAAAAAAAGACATCCGAAGGCTTAAGATTATACCTGGAACAAGGGGCATTACACTGCTTCCTCTGTTTCAGGTGAATTCACCATATTATGGGAATATCTTAAGCTATTGGA
>URUZ01000527.1 GCA_900551225.1 uncultured Clostridium sp. | reverse complement strand
ATATAAAGAAGTCTTATGCCACATTATTCCATACATCAGGTATAATGAAAAGTGAAATTTGTACAATTTGAGAGTGAGGACCTCATTTTGTACTATTATCGAATGCTTACTACAAATATTACTAGCAACTATCCGCTTAAAGAGGGAGGATTTTATGGGCTCGATTGCTAAAAAATTAACAATCTTTTCCTTCTTGGCAATGCTGGCAGCCGTGATGACAGGCTGCAGCTCCCACACATTTGTCCAGGGTGATCCACTGATTTTACCGACAAAGGAGCTGTCCGCTTATGTAGGACAGAGCCAGGTAGTGATCGTGGATACACGGACAGCTGAAGAGTATGCCGCAGGCCATGTTACCGGCGCGGTGAATATTCCTACCGACGATATTGTGATCAATGTCCCGGTGAAGAACATGCTTACCAGCAAAAAGAAGATTGAAAAAGTGATGGGCAGCAACGGCATTTCCAATGACACTCTTGTACTTGTTTATGATGCCAACAAGATGGGCGCGTCCCGTATGCTGTGGTCCCTGTTCATGTACGGACACCAGAATGTGAAGGTGATCGACGGTGGATTTGATGCAATCCAGAGTGCTGGGCTGCAGATGACAACCGATGTGCCAACGCCGGAGCCGGCTGTATTTACAGCGCAGGAACCAACGCGCAACTGGCTGGCCACTATGGATGAAGTGAGAAAACAGGCAGAACAGCCTGATCCCAACGTGATACTGCTGGATGTGCGTACACTGGAGGAATATGCTGAAAAGGGAAAGGTTCCAGGTTCTGTGATGATTCCCTATGAGACGAATTTCTTCACAGACGGGACATTTAAAACAACCCAGATCACCAGAATTAATTATCTTGAGGAAAAGATCAATCCCGAAGATGAGATTATTCTGTACTGCCAGACATCCATGAGGGCGGCACCGGTGTTTGTCCAGCTTTACGAAGCGGGATACCGCAACATCCGTATCTATGACGGCGCTTATCTGGAATGGTCCTCCAACAGCGACAATCCGATTGAGATGCCCGCAGGCGGAGCTGCACCCGTCAAGAAGAATGCTTCTTAAAGACCGAGAAGAATAAAAGAGAGGGGATTATTATGAGAAAATACATACCTGTTTTATTAGGCGCAATGCTGGCAATGTCACTGACTGCCTGCGCCACCAAGACTGTGACTGAGACGACTGCCGCACCGGCAGCAACCACCGCGGCTCCCGCAGAAACCAAGGAGGAGACCAAGGCTGAGACAGAAGCAGCTGCGGAGGAGACCAAGGCTGAGGCAGCTGAGGGCGATACAGTTAAAGAAGCCGCTATGGCTTACTTTGCAGAGTTCCCGGATGACAAACACATGATCGTTGTACCTGATCTGTTTGCCAAGATCGATGCCGGCGAAGATATGCTGATTATCGATATCAGAAAGGCTGAGGATTATGCCCAGGGGCATTTAAAGGGAGCTGTCAATATTCCTTACGGACCTGCGGTTGCCGAAGCTCTGGAAATGATTCCCGATGATACACCTGTCTATGTAAATTGCTATACAGGCCAGACTTCCTCCCAGACTGTTGCGCTGCTGAATGTGGCAGGCAAATATGCCACCAATATCCAGAGCGGCTGGAACAACGGAATCTCCCAAACCGAAGGATACGAGGCATATATTGACACAGAGGAAGCTGTACTTCCTGAGGATACATATGAGGTAGATCCGGCCATCGCCGCTGCAATTGCAGATTACTACAAAGAAGCGACCAGCAACACCATCGCATCCTTTAACTTCAAGCCGGAAGCTCTGATGGAGCTGGTGGATGCTGAGAGCGAGGACTATACAATTCTGTCCATCCGTCAGGCAGAGGATTATGCGAAGGGCCATATCGCAGGCGCCATTAATATCCCCTTTGCAAAGGGAATGCAGGAGCAGTTCTCCCAGATCCCAACAGACAAACCTGTAGTGGTTTACTGCTACACAGGCCAGACTTCCTCCCAAACACTGGGCATCCTGCGCCTGCTTGGCTATGAGGCTTACTCTCTCCAGGGCGGCATGGGTAAAGAAGGCGGAGCTGGCTGGCTCGGCGGCGGTTATCCGGTGGTAACTGAGTAATCCAAACAGTGATATATTGATTAGTAAAATGCAGCAGCCGTCACGGTGATGATGAATCGTGGCGGCTGTTTTTTGTATACAGGGAAAGTGGCATGTGCCCCTGGCTCAGGGAGAGCTGTTTACCAATCCAAGGGAGTGGGAGGAGCTGGTGAAGGAGCGGCTGATCGATTTCCTGAGGGTTCATATCACTCAGATCGGACGCCATGGATTGAGATGCGGCTGCCGGACGGGACGCTGCAGAGGCCGTAAGGGCTGGAGGGCCGGCCTGGGGGAGGATTCTTAACGGTGGAGGCGGGAGAAAATAAAACGGAAGATCTGATATAGGATGATCCCCGCCAGGCTGCCTATCAGCGCAATGGTAAAATAGCAGAAACCTATGAATGTCAGGGAATACAGGCGCCCCATGATCTTCGTTCCTGTTACAAAGGGGATAAAAACATAAGGAAAGCAGAGCAGCGCAGCGATGAACGCATAGTATGCAAATCCATCTCTTTTGAGAATGCCGTAAAGGACGGAAATACAGAAGCAGCCGATGGGGATCACTCCAAACAGTATTCCCATCCCTACATCCGCCCAGTCTATCCCCGGATGTGTTATTGTTGAGATTTTAAACAGTGCAGCCGGCATGAGGTACAGATTCAAAAAGTGAAGCATTAGATACCATTTCATGGATTCATCTCCTTTTTTCTATATTATATCAAGGATGGAAGCCGGGGGGCAGATGTCAAATGTCATCAAAGAGATGGGTGTATAAAAATACAGGACATCAGATTGTTTATGATATCTGATGTCCTGACCGCTTTTATCTAAACTAAAATTCAGCAAGTACGCTGCGCCTCTTTAGAGCAAGTCTGAAAATTTATTCCTGCCTTATTTTGTACAATGTCTGAGAACTTGTTCAGCAAAATTAACAGCTATCTCTTTTGATTTACCGGTCTCAAATTTTTCCTCACTATCACCCGGGTTGCGTTGCACCGCAGCCTTCCCAATATACTCAATTTTAAAATGCCGGCAAAACCGTTTAATTCCATCTTCAAAAGGGCTTATGCCATATGCGGGATCATACCCGCATGTAGCAATAATTCCGCACTTCTTACCTTCTAACAGACTTGACCCGCGCTGTTCTCCATAATACTTATGTAATCCATATAAGCGGTCAAGCATCGCTTTCATTGGAGCGGTACAATACCAGATATATATGG
>URUZ01000526.1 GCA_900551225.1 uncultured Clostridium sp. | reverse complement strand
CTTCGCAGGCGTGCTCCTGGCGTGGATAGCGGGTGCTATATAGTGGCGTATTTACGCCGGGCGGCACTAGTACAGCGTTGCATAAATAACTGAGTCATAGTGCCTGATATCTGCGTCAGGTGTGCGTCTGCGAAGCGACGGCGTAGTGGACCCTACGGCTAGCTTCACAGGCGTGCTCCTGGCGCAGACAGCGGGTGCTATGACTTAGGAATTTATGCAACGCTGTACTAGCGCCCCTCCCTCTTCCGTTTCTCATACATCCCAATCAGATACCTTCCAACCTCCACACTATACACAAGAGATGCCATCACCAGCTCCATAGGAACCTTGTTCAAAAACCACTGCGCCTCATAGTTCAGATTCCCCTCATACCCAATATCCGCCAGGGCCTCCATGGCCTCCTTCCAGTCAGTAACCCCCTGGAACGGCATCACATGGATATTGTCAACACCGGTCTGGTCGGAGACATGAGTCACCTTCAGCCGCTTACCCATCAGCTCCATGGCTTTTCTCTGGTCCTGCTTCATAATGCTGGCGTGTTCCAGATCCCAGCATATCCCCACATTTTCCATATTAACAGCATCCACCAGGTCCGTCAGCTCTTCCGCATTGTCCGCATAATACCGTTTCGGCGCGATATGCAGGTCCCACATATTCTCCACAGCGATCCCCACATGATGCTTTCCTGCGAATTCCGCCAGCCTGCTGATATATTCAATATTCTTGCGTCTGGATTCCCTGAACATGGCCGCTGCCGTGAAATCAGTGGACGGGTGGATCACCAGCCAGGGAATCCCCATGCGTTCGGAGGCCAAAATGCTCCGTTCCATGACCATCCGGTGAAATCCGTGGTCTGCCCCAGGATTGAGGAAATCGTAGACATTGGCATGTCCCTGTTCGAATACGGCTCCACACCGGCCTGCTGTTTCAATCATCTGCTGGATATACATTTCCCAGCCGTCCCCCAAAAATGGGCTGTCATATGTAATCAGATCATGGAAACAGAAATCCAGCACCTGATACCCAGACTTGGCGCACAGCTCAATGGCAGTCTTTTGCTCCACCCGCTCCATACCGATCCGCTCAAACAGCATATTGGTGGACGTAGATAATCTCATGGCTCATTCCTCCTGTAAACACACTCTGCGGATAATCTCCGCTGTTCCTTCCCCGGCCTCCGCCTCGGCCACAATATCTCCGCAGGCCTTTGTGTCCGGCGTTCCGTTTCCCACCACGCCGCCAATGCCGGCAATCCGCAGCATGGCATTGTCATTTTCATTATCCCCGATTGCCAGAACCTGGTCAAGGGGAACCCCCATCATTTCCGCCAGCCGGGTCAGGCCATATTCCTTCCCATAACCCGCGGCTACAATCTCAAGGCCCTGATCCCCATAGTGGGTGATATCACAGAAGCCCTGAAGCTCCTGTTCCATAGGGGCAAGATGAGGAGTCCCCTTCTTTTCATCCAGGATATTCACCTTATCCACGTCAAGGGTATCCCACTCTTCCTCAGAGAGCGGCCGTATCTCATGGTAATATCCCCGCTCCCTGGCCTTTCTCCTGACCGCTTCATTCTCCGCCAGGCAGTATTCCACCCCATTTGCTGCGTATAGAACCGTCATGTCCAGATTGAGCGATTTCTCCAGCAACGGTCTCAGCCGCCATATTTTCATGGGATGCCGCTCCAAAACCGTGTCCCCCTGATACAGCAGGGTTCCGTTGCAGGCGCAGACCGGGACATTAAGCTCCATTTCCTTCATATAGGGAGTAATCATGTATGGAAGCCGCCCGGAGGCAAATGTGAACCCAATTCCACGTTTCCCCAGCTCCCTCACCACATCCTTCACCGCCTGGGGGAATTCTTCTCCCCTGCGGATCAGGGTACCGTCAATATCGCTGACTACCAGCTTGATCGTTTTCATTTCCCATCTCCTCTGCAAACAGGACGGCCGCAGAATTGCTTCTGCCGCCGCCCTTAAGCGTGTTATCAGTCGTTGGCTTCATGATATTCATCTAACAGAGCGTTGCATTTATCTACGATCTGGTCCACCGCCTGGTCTACGGTCAGGCTTCCCTCACAGAACTGCAGCATGGTATCCTTCATGACTTCGTCAATGTCGTTGTAAACCAGGTCCAGGGGCTCCTGGGCCATGGGTGAGGAGGCCTTCATCTGGTCTAAAGGCACCTTAAACTGCGGATTTTCCTCATAGTAAGCCTTCATCTCAGCCATCTCTTCCACCTGCTTATTCACCGGAATATAACCGGATTTTGTGGAAAGGATATACTGTGCCTCAGGAGAGCTGCAATACTGGAGCACATCCCATGCCGCCTCCATCCGCGCCTCGTCTCCCAGGTTGAACAGGGTCAGGCAGGAACCGCCCAGGGCTGCGCCGCTGCTGTCCTTTTCCGTCACTTTGGGGATCGGGGCCACTTTCCAGGTAAAGCTGTCCCCTACCAGGCCATTCACTGTGGCGAGACGGGAGGAAGACATCATGCACATGGCTGTCAGCCCGCTTGCAAACTCCTCGTTCAGACTGTCTTCCACGTATTTATAACCCCCCGTTTTGTTGACTGCATCCAGCTTCTCCAGGATCGTCTTTAAGGTCCCGTCCTCCTTGATTGTAAGCCTGGTCATCTCTCCGGCCCTGCCGCCTTCATTGTCGCCCACAAAGGAATCTGCGGACTGCTGGACAATGTAGTTGCAGAGCTGGTAACGCTTTATCTGGGCTTCAAAACCATAGCGTTCCACCTTACCGTCCGCGGATTTCCTGGTGAGCGCTTCGGTTGCCTGTGCAAGTTCATCCCAGGTCGCCGGAGGCGCGGCCAGGCCCGCTTCTTTCAGCGCATCCTCATTGTAGTACAGCAGAAGATTGGAATTGGCAAATGGGATCGCCATCACCTTCCCGTCAGCCGTGCAGGAGCGGATCATAGAATCATAGTAAACGCCGTTTCCCACCCGGCCGGTCAGGTCAACGGTCCAGTCCAGATCCATCATGCTTGGAATCGTGGAGGTCAGCCCCTGGTTGATGTCCGGCGCATTCTCCATATCCCCTGTCTGATATGCCAGGATCACCTTATCCGTGCCCTCATATCCCTGGTATACCAGATTTACATGGATACCTTTTTCCTTGCCCTGCCCCTCATTGTATGTTGAAATAACCTCTTCCAGGGCTTCCCCGGCAGGGCCGTTGAGGCTGTGCCAGAAGGTGACCTCAGTCTGCCCCTCTTGTGCCGCCGGCGTTTCCGCCGCTGCCGTTCCATCCGTGCTCTCCGCCGCCGCGCCGGATATTGCCGCGGCAGTCGTCCCATCTTCAGTTGTCTTGATC
>URUZ01000525.1 GCA_900551225.1 uncultured Clostridium sp. | reverse complement strand
GAACTAAATAAACCAAAAACTATTGAACCTCAGAAATAGTTGTGCTATAGTGGAATCACAATAAGTATTTACCACTAAAAAGGAGGAGGTAAAAGCATGAACAGCCAGGAGTACGTCAATCAATTGTTTAATTTGGAGGGCCGGGTTGGTATTGTGACGGGCGCTTCAAGAGGGCTGGGGATGGGCATCGCACAGGTGCTCACAGATGCAGGGGCTACCGTATATAATCTGGATATCATTGCCCGGAGCGATGAAAAAGAAATCCGGGGGAACATGATTGATATCTGCGTGGACCTGACCGACCGGGCCGCGGTAAAGGCGATTGTGGACCGGATTGCGGAAGATGAGGGGCAGCTGGATTTCCTGATCAACAACGCGGGCATCACCTACAAGTGCAGGGCAGAAGATTACCCCATGGACAAGTACCACCTGATTCAGGACATCAACATGGAGACAATCTTTGAACTGTGCCGCATGTGCTATCCCTACCTGAAGAAGTCTGACTATATCGGCCGGATTATCAGCATATCCTCCATGGCAGCCTACATGGGCCATTCCGGTGTGGTTCCCTACTGTATGACCAAGTCAGGAGTAAAAGGGCTGACCATTGGACTGGCAGAGGAGTGGAAGAATGACAATATTTTGGTCAACAGTGTGGCGCCCGGATGGTTCTCCACCAAACTGAACCAGGAAATGTACAGCAAGAACCCTGAGCGGCATAAGGCGGCCATGGCGAAACCCACACTGGGACGCTTCGGTGATCCCGTGGAGATCGGATATATGATGCTGTTTCTGCTAAGCGGGGGAGCCACCTATCTCACAGGACAGGACTTTGCTGTGGACGGCGGTGCGCTGACCCATGGATTTTAAAGGAGGGCTAAGAAGATGATGAAGTTCAGTTCCACAATGACCATCCAGTATGACACCATATTCTCACCTTATAAAGCATCGGAATACCTGGCTGCGCTGGACTGGCTGAAGGAGAGCGGTTTTGACGCCGCCGAGGTGTGCATATCCCATTACAGGGATCTGGATGTGGCTGCATTTAAAGGTGAGCTTGACAAGAGGGGGCTGGCCTGCTCCAACATATCCACAGGCCAGGCCAGAACCCTGGAGAATATCACGCTGCTCCACACGGGAGAAGCCCTTTTGAAGGCTCAGAAGCGTCTGATGGAACATATTGATGCCGCCAAAATTCTGGACTGCAGAGTAACCCTGGGGCTGATCCGCGGCCTGGGAACTCCGGGCAGGGAACAGAAGGAGAAGCTGGCCATTGCGAGAAACATGGAGAAGGTGGTGGAATACGCCCAGGAGAAGCAGGTGGGGATCATCCTGGAGACGATCAACCGGTATGAAACGTCCCTTTTCAACACGGCGGAATCCTGTATGGAGTTCATCGAAAAGGATCTGGGCAGCCCTGACTGTGTGGGTGTTCACTGGGATGTGTTCCATGCCAATATTGAGGACCCGGATCTGGATGAAGCCATTGACCGCATGGGCAACAGGCTGCAGCACGTGCATCTGGCCGACTCCAACAGGCATTTCCCGGGCTGCGGGCATCTGGACTTCCCGGCCCTGTTCAGGAAGCTGAAGGCAGCAGGGTTTGAAGAATACTGTTCCTTTGAATGCCTGAATATCCCTTCCAGGGAAGCGGTGATTCGTGGAGCAGGCCCGTTCATCAGCAGGATGAGGGGAATTCTCCAGGAAGAAAACGGGTGAGACGAATGAAAAATCAGGTTTTCCGAATACATAACAGGGATAATGCGGCCATTGCGCTGGAGGCAGTGCCGGCTGGAAGTGAGATCTGTGTGGAAGGCGCGGCCTGCAGGGCGCTGGAGGAGATTCCAAGGGGGCACAAGATAGCCCTGGCCGACATAGAGGAGGGGCAGCCGGTTGTGAAATACGGCTATCCCATCGGCAGGGCGTCCCGGAGGATTGCAGCCGGTTCGTGGATTCATGGACATAACATGTGTACCAATCTGGAAGGCACGCTTGAATATGAATACCGCCCCACAGAGCGCGCGGTCGCGGATACAGAGGGGACAGTGCCTCAGTTCATGGGATACAGGCGTGAGAGCGGGGATGTGGGGACCCGCAATGAGATCTGGGTGATTCCCACAGTATCCTGCGCCAACCACACGGTTACCGTGCTGGCAGACCTGGCTAACCGGCAGTTTGGCGGGCTCTGTGACGGCATCTATGCATTTCCGCACAACTCAGGCTGTTCTCAGCTGGGAGATGACCACAGGATGACCCAGAAACTGCTGTCGGCCATTGTCCGGCACCCCAATGCAGGGGGAGTCCTTTTAGTCAGCCTGGGCTGTGAAAACAACAACATCCAGGAGTTCCTTCCCGGGCTGGGCGATTATGACAAGACCCGCATCCGGTATCTGATTACCCAGGAAGCCGGGGATGAGATCCAGACAGGCCTTGGCCTGCTGCGGGAAATTGCGGATGTGGTAAAGAATGACAAACGGGAGCCTGTCCCTGTCTCCAATCTGCGGGTGGCCTTCAAATGCGGAGGCTCAGACTCTCTCTCCGGCGTTACGGCCAACCCGCTCTGCGGAGCTGTCACGGACCGGATCGTGTCATACGGCGGAGCTGCCGTGCTGACGGAGGTTCCGGAAATGTTCGGCGCAGAGACAATCCTCATGAACCGGGCGGACACAAGGGAGACATTTGACAAGGTGGTCCGTCTGATCAACGACTTTAAACAGTATTATCTGGATTACGGACAGCCGGTATATGAGAACCCGTCCCCAGGCAATAAGGAGGGCGGCATCACTACGCTGGAGGAAAAGTCCCTGGGCTGCGTCCAGAAGGGCGGCAGCGCAGTGGTGACAGACACCCTGGACTATGGGGAACAGATAAAAAAGGCAGGTCTGAACCTGATGACAGGACCGGGGAATGACAATGTCTCCATCACGGACCTGGTGGCTTCCGGCGCCCAGATCCTGCTGTTTACAACCGGAAGAGGGAACCCCCTGGGAACAGCCATCCCCTGCATCAAGCTGTCCTCCAACACAGCCCTGTTTAATCATAAACGGCATTGGATTGACTTTGACGCGGGAACAATTGTGGACGGGATATCCATGGAGGCGCTGGCGGACCAGCTGTGGCAGCTGGTACTGGAGGTAGCCTCAGGCAGAAAGACCCAGAGTGAGCAGAACGGATTCAGGGAGATCATGCTGTTTAAAAACGGGGTGCTTTTGTAGAAATTGGGGGGTGGATGGTTACGCGGACGTAGGCGGTGGTATTGGACGGAACCTGAGGGCGGAGGGACAGACGGCGGCCGGAAGGGGCGGCTGGTTCCTGGTTACGGAGGGAGTGTCACTAAGA
>URUZ01000524.1 GCA_900551225.1 uncultured Clostridium sp. | reverse complement strand
GCTTGGTAGGCGGAGCATCCCTGAAGCCGGATTTTGGTAAAATTGTAAATTATAAATAACTGCTGTGCTTCTCCGCCCGCGGGGAAGCATTTTCTGAAGAGATTAAGGAGATTTGAAAACTATGAGCAAGAAACCAACCGTATTAATGATTCTTGACGGCTACGGTCTCAATAAAAACTGTGAACACAACGCCGTGTGCGAGGCTAAGACTCCGATCATGGACCAGCTGATGAGCCAGTGCCCATTTGTGGAAGGCCAGGCCAGCGGTATGTTTGTGGGACTTCCCGATGGGCAGATGGGCAACTCTGAGGTTGGACATCTGAATATGGGCGCAGGCCGTATCGTGTACCAGGAACTGACCAGGATTACCAAGTCCATCCAGGATGGAGATTTCTTCCAGGTTCCGGAGTTTTTGACCGCTGTGGAGAACTGTAAAAAGAAGGATTCCGCGCTGCACCTGTTCGGCCTGGTATCCGATGGCGGCGTTCACAGCCATCTCACCCATATCTACGGCCTGCTGGAGCTGGCCAAGAGAAATGGGCTTGAGAAGGTGTATGTGCACTGCTTCCTGGACGGCCGCGACACACCGCCGGAATCAGGCAAGGGATTCGTGGCGCAGCTTGAGGAGAAGATGAAGGAGCTGGGCGTAGGCCGGGTGGCTTCTGTGATGGGCCGTTTCTACGCTATGGACCGCGACAAGCGCTGGGACCGCGTGGAACAGGCCTATAATGCGCTGACAAAGGGCCAGGGCAATACTGCCGCAAGCGCCACAGCGGGAATTCAGGCTTCTTATGACAATGGCAAAGCTGACGAGTTTGTGGTTCCCTTCGTAGTGGAGGAGGGCGGCAAGCCGGTAGCTTCCATCCAGGATCAGGATTCTGTGATTTTCTTCAATTTCCGCCCAGACCGCGCACGGGAGATCACCCACGCCTTCTGCGATGAGCAGTTCGATGGGTTTGCCAGGGAGAAGAAGCTGGACCTGGTGTATGTGTGCTTTACCGATTATGACGAGACCATTACCGGCAAGCTGGTAGCCTTCAAGAAAGAGAGCATCACCGACACCTTCGGCGAGTTCCTGGCAGCCAACGGCAAGACCCAGGTCCGCATCGCTGAGACAGAGAAATATGCCCACGTAACCTTTTTCTTCAACGGCGGCGTGGAGGAGCCCAACTCCGGCGAGGAGCGCATCCTGGTTCCCTCACCCAAGGAAGTGGCTACCTATGACTTGAAGCCTGAGATGAGCGCCCCGGCTGTGTGCGACAAGCTTGTGGAGGCCATTGGTTCCGGCAAATACGATGTGATTATTATCAACTTTGCCAACCCCGACATGGTGGGCCACACCGGGGTGGAAGATGCAGCCATCAGGGCCATCGAGACCGTGGACGCCTGCGTGGGCCGCGCGGTTGACGCAATCAAAGAAGCGGACGGCGTAATGTTTATCTGTGCTGACCACGGAAATGCAGAACAGCTGGTGGATTACAACACCGGCGATCCATTTACCGCCCACACAACCAATCCTGTTCCCTTCATCCTTGTAAACGCAGATCCCTCCTATAAGCTGCGGGAAGGCGGCGCACTGTGCGATATCGCCCCCACACTGATTGAGCTGATGGGAATGAAACAGCCAGAGGCTATGACTGGAAAATCTCTGCTGGTGAAATAAAATAAAAGCCGTTGAAGTCCCCCCGGGCGCGGGATGGCTTCAGCGGCTTTTTACTTGCGTACAATGTAAAATGCCGGAGGTGCATATTCCGCCTCCGGCATTGATATTACTGCAATCTTACTACAATCTTACTGCAATATCTCTATGTGTGATTCTTTATGAGTGATGTCCCGCCAGTTTCATATTGTCGGGCACTGCTTCCTGGGTGGCTGCCGCAGCGATGGCCCCCTTGGACACTTCCTTGGTCTCCGGTTTCTTCTCAGGGATGCTTCCGGATAACCGGATCGCAGCCTTGGCGCAGGCCGGGCCAACCATTTCATACAGGATTCCGCTGGAAAGGATGATGGTGGAGAGCATTTCTCCGCTGGCTGCAGGCAGCATACGCTGTCCCAGAACCGCCAGGCCGATGGAAACGCCAGCCTGGGGAATCAGAGCCAGGCCAAAGTATTTCTTCACTTCTGGAGTCGCATGGATCAGAATACCGCCCACTGTGGCGCCCAGGTACTTGCCCGCAATACGAACCAGGAAATAGATGATACCCACAAAGCCTGCGCTGATCAGGCTGGGGATGGATAAACGCATGCCGGAAAGAACGAAAAACATAACCAGCAGAGGCGGTGTAAACTGATTCAGCTGTTTGAACAGATGCTTGTTGCCGCTGGTGTTGATATAGATGGTACCGGAAGCCATGCAGGCCAGCAGCGGTGAAACATTCATGGTTGAACAGAGTCCGGCTACGCCCATGATGCAGACACATGCCAGAACCAGGCTGTGGTCTTTACTGCGGCGCTCATGGATCAGTTTGCTTAACAGCCAGCCGCTTCCGCAGCCGATGGCAAGGGCAATCAGGTTGAACGCGATGGGCAGAAGCAGCTGCTGCATATCCATTCCGCCCGGGCCTTCGGAGGCCTGAACCACGGCGGCACAGATGCTGAATGCGATCAGTGCAACGGCATCGTCCAGTGCAACTACCTGGAGAATGGTATCAATAAAGGGGCCCTTTGCCTTGTACTGGCGGATGGTCATAATGGTGGAGGCCGGTGCGGTTGCACAGCCGATGGCGCCCAGCAGCAGTGAGAACGGCAGGGACAGGCCCAGCAGCAGCATGACAATGGTGATCAGCACGCCGGCAGTCAGGGATTCCAGCAGAGTCAGGATGACCACGCCGATGCCGCTGCGCTTTAAGGCAGACAGTTTAAAATATTTGCCTACGCCGAATGCGATGAAGGCCAGAGCCACATCAGTAAGGAAATCCATCTCGGCGATATATTCTCTTGGAACAAGATGCAGGCACCATGGACCGATCAAAACACCGGAAAGGATGTACCCGGTGACATTGGGCAGATGGGCCAGTTTTGTGAGACGCGTAAACAGGAAACCGGAGATCAGCATAATTGCTGCTGTAAGGATGATACCGGAACCGTGAAGGTTTAATAAGATCTGTGACATAGTATTGCTTCCCCCTCTTACATTAAATGATTGTTGCATAGCCGAGGCCGTATATATATGAAATGCAGGAACCAATTGGTGTGTTTCTCGGTATTTCATATACAAGCGGCAATTGCAAAAGTCAGCTATTTCTTTGTTGTGCTTGATTATAGTCATGTTTGGTGATAAAATCAAATGATATAAATTGATTGGGGTATAAAAATAATTTATACTCGGGGGAGGACCAGCATATGTTTGATGGGAAGGCCAACACCCTTCTGGCAGTGATACAGACCGGAAG
>URUZ01000523.1 GCA_900551225.1 uncultured Clostridium sp. | reverse complement strand
TTTAATGATACGGCGACCACCGAGATCTACACTAGATCGCTCGTCGGCAGCGTCAGATGTGTATAAGAGACAGCAGTGGTACGGCTTAGGCGCGTCGGGTTTTAACAGTATGTAATTGCTTAGCAAAGGAGGATATACAATATGTTGGATTTAATTGAGGGTGTAGTTCCGGTGGTAGGTATCATAATAGGTGTGATCCTTGTACTTTCTGCTGTACTGCATATGTGGAAGAAAGTCCCCCAGGACAAAGCCGGTGTTGTAACCGGTCTGAAGAAACGGGTGATTACCGGCGGAGGCGGCCTGGTGGTCCCGGTGCTGGAGCGGATTGACTACATTTCCCTGGGGAATATCCCTCTGGAAGTGGCTTCCAAGAACAGCCTTTCCTCACAGGGCGTGCCCATCAATGTTAAGACCACGGCTGTGATTAAGGTCAAGAATGAGACAGAGAGCATACTGTCCGCCATTGAGCAGTTTGTGGGAGAAAACGAGCAGGCGGTTACCCTTAACATACGCGGTACGGCGGAGGCGGTTCTGGAAGGTAAGCTCCGTGAGATCATTGCCACAATGACAGTGGAAGACCTGTACAACAAGCGCGAGGATTTCTCCTCCAAGGTACAGGAGGTGGTTGGCACAGAGTTCTCCACCATGGGGCTGGAGGTTAAGAACTTTACCATCACGGATATCTCCGATGACAACGGATACATAGCCGCTCTGGGCGTGGGCATGATCGCACAGCGCAAGCGGGATGCAGATATCCAGAAGGCGGAGGCGGAGAGAGATACCCAGATCAAGACATCTGAGGCTAAAAAAGACGGAGAGGCTGCCCAGCTGTTATCGGAAATGCTGATCTCCCAGTCCAAGAAGGAAAAGGAAGTTCAGGAGGCCGGTTACCGCAGAGAAGGGGAGGCTGCCAAAGCCAAAGCTGACGCAGCATACGAGATTCAGAAGAACATCACCCAGATCGAAGTGACACAGGCTGAGATGGATGCAGAGCTGCTGAAACAGCAGCGCCAGAAAGAGATCAAGGAAGCCGAGATTCAGATCCAGATCGTGGCGGAAGAGAAGAACATCGAGCTGGCCGACAAGAAGACAGAACAGCGCAAACGCGCCCTGCAGGCGGATGTGGTGGAGCCTGCCAACGCAGCCAGGGAGAAGCAGATGGCCGAAGCAGATGCTGACAAGTATAAGAGCATCGCCGATGCCCAGGCCAAGGCAGAAGCTAAGAAAGCGGATGCCAACGCCGAGGCCGAGGCCATCCGCATCAAAGCGTCCGCCGAGGCTGAGGCCACCAAGCAGCGCGGCCTGGCTGAGGCCGAGGCCACCAAGGCAAAGGGCCTGGCTGAGGCGGAATCCATCAAAGCAAGAGGCCTGGCGGATGCCGAGGCCATGGAGAAGAAGGCTGAGGCTTACCGCAAGTACGGCGAGGCTGCCATGATGGAGATGATGGTAAAGATCCTGCCGGATATGGCCAGAGAGATTGCCAGACCGCTGGAATCCATTGAGAAGATCACCATTATCGAGGGCGGCGAGGGCGGACAGTCCGGCGTATCCCAGATGGGCAGCTATGTGCCCAGCGTGCTGGCTAAGACCTTTGAGGCCATGAAGGAGACTATTGGGTTTGACCCGGTGGACATCATGAAGGCCAACACATACGAGGCAAAGGTCAACAGGAACCTGAATGTCAGCGGTGTGGACATGAACGCAGCGGCCATGGCCGGGGTGGAAATGTTGCTGGATGAGCAGCCTAAGCCCAGTGAAAAACCGGCACAAGAACCGTAAGCAAAACCAAGCAAAGCCCCGGCGCAGTGCCGGGGCTGGTTTTATGCAGCTGACGCGGAATTTTATCAGAACCGCGAAAAGGGCAAGACAAGGCAGGAATTTTAGAGTATAATCGTTAATGATTGACTGACAAAGGAGAGAAGACCATGGCCAACATAACGGTACTTGATCAACATACAATCAACAAGATCGCCGCCGGTGAGGTAATCGAGCGCCCGGCCTCCGTTGTAAAGGAGCTGCTGGAAAATGCCATCGATGCCCAGGCAACTGCGGTAACTATAGAGATAAAGGACGGGGGTACCACGCTGATCCGTGTGACCGACAACGGCTGCGGAATCCCCAAAGACCAGATCAGCGTGGCCTTTCTGCGCCACGCCACCAGCAAGATCAGATCCGTGGAGGATCTCTTTACCATATCCTCCCTGGGTTTTCGCGGCGAGGCGCTGGCCAGTATAGCCGCTGTATCCCAGGTGGAGCTGATCACCAAGCCGGGCGACAGCCTGACCGGATTCCGGTATCAGATTGAAGGCGGCGCAGAGCGGGAGCTGGAGGAGGTGGGCGCGCCTGAGGGCACCACATTTATCGCCAGAAACCTGTTCTATAATACGCCGGCCAGGAAGAAATTCCTGAAACGGCCGGTGACGGAGGGGGCCTACGTGGCGGACCTGGTGGAGAAGATCGCCCTGTCACACCCCGACATATCCATCCGTTTTATCCAGAACAACCAGAATAAGCTGTACACCTCGGGCAATCATAATCTGAAGGACCTTGTGTACACTGTGTACGGAAGGGAAGTGACCGCCAATCTGCTGCCTGTGGATGTGGAAGGGGAGGCGGTTCAGATTCATGGCTTCATCGGTAAACCTCTGATTGCCAGGGGGAACCGGAATTACGAAAACTATTTTATCAACGGGCGGTATATCAAGAGCAGCATCATATCCAGAGCCATTGAGGAGGCCTACAAGCCCTTTATGATGCAGCACAAGTATCCTTTCACCCTGCTGCATTTTACCATACAGCCGGACTCTCTGGATGTAAATGTCCACCCCACTAAGATGGAGCTTCGGTTCAGTGACGGGGAAATGATCTATAAAACAGTGTATGACACTGTGAGCCGCGCCCTGTCCCACAAGGAACTGATTCCCCAGGTGAGCCTGGGTGAGAAAGATGATGATGGAAACGGAACAAGGACTCAGGTCTCCGCACCGCGCCCGGAGCCTTTCGAAGCCCACCGCCGGCAGCTGCTGGAGAGAACAGCCTCCCCACTTATGGGTGGGAATACAGATAAAAGCGGGGGAACAACGCCACTATCTGATCAAAAAGATAAGATTGACTACCGTTTAATCCCACCTGCGCGTCAGTCTGCGCTGCGGGACTCCTCGCCCCTGTGGCCCCTGCCCACTGATCAAAAAGCCGATCCGCCCACGGTCCGGTCAGGCCTTGCCGCCGATTTTCCGGATCTGGAACAGGCTTTGTTTGCCAGCGTTAAGGAGACAGCGGCAGTGGATGCAATATTGGCAGGAGAGAACAGGCAGGACCAGGCTTCGGAGATATTGACGGGTATTAACGCGAAAGCCCAGGTCAGGCCCTTGTCAGGCGCGCCGCTGGATGTCATGGCAGCCCCGAAAGCCCAGGATCTGATC
>URUZ01000522.1 GCA_900551225.1 uncultured Clostridium sp. | reverse complement strand
GGGGGATAAGCTTCCCGAGGCATTCGTGGCGTCCAATGATCCCATTGCCATTGGGATGATGAAGGCCCTGGCTGAAAAGGGCATCCGCGCGCCGGAGGACGTGTCTGTGATGGCCATGAACGGGGATTCCTCGGGCGAGTTCATGAACCCGCCGCTGACCAGTGTGGATGTGCGCACTAAGCGTATGGGGGCGGAGACTATATATGCGCTGCTGGACCAGATGGAGACAGGGCGGATGTATTATAAGAAGATTGAATTTGCGCCGGTGTTACTGGAGAGGGCCAGTGTGAGGGGAAGATAAATTGTATGATGTGAGGGGGTGCAGCCCGGCCATTATTTTGGCGATTGGGCTGCACCCCCCTTTTTTGCTTACACCTGCAGATGAACAACCTGCTCAATAGGCAGCTGCTCCATCTTTCTAAAGTAAGCCGTCACAAGCTCTAAAAAATACCGGTTATAACTGCACAGATACCTGTCCTTATGATGAATGATGGAAATCTGCTGCAGTACCGGCTCCTGCCCCCGGCAGAGCGGGAAAATATTGATACCGTCCGATATCAGGCCCTGTTGGTTGATCAGGCTGGTCCTGGTTGCAAAACAGGCCGCCAGCCCTTTCAGGCCGATGGAAGTGCCGATCTGGATATAGGTGCTGGTGGTATAAATCCGGGGAATCACTCCGGCATCGTCAAAACATTTCTGGATGTTCTGTCCCATGCGGTTATTCAGCATACAGAATGGCAGCAGGGAAAAATCCTTTATATCTGCGCCCTTGCGCGCCCTTTTCTTCAATTCTTCCATCGCGTCTCCATAATACTGTTCCAAAAGCGCATCCGTCACGCAGAGATAGATCTGGTCATACATCAGGCGGGTTTTGTTTACCATGGGATCCTCGCCCACGGAAACCACAATCGCAAGATCCAGATCCCCGTTCAGGATGCCCTGTTCCAGCTGCCTGGAGCTGGTGTCGGTGATGCGGACCTCCACATTGGGATACCGGGCCGAAAAGTCAGGCAGCACATTGGGAAGGCAGGCGCTCATCCTCAGCGTGCTGGCCCCAAACAAAATCATGCCCCGTTCCTGGTGCTGGATATCCGCCAGTATATCCTTGAGATTCGTCTCTTCCCGGAGGATGGTGTCTGCAAAGGACAGCACATACTCACCGGCATAGGTGAGGGAAAGGCTGGGCTTGCGGCAGAGCAGCCGGACACCGTAGTATTCCTCCAGCCTCAGAATATGATTGCTGAGGGTCTGCTGGGAGATGAACAGCCGGTTTGCGGTCCGTGTGATATGTAAATCCTTTGCCAGTTCGGAAAAATAGTAAAGACTTGTCAGATCCATAGAACCTCCTTAACAAATTTTCTTTGTTGAAAAGTGAAAAATACATTGTTTGATTTGTGAATAGTTATATATTACAATAAAACCATCAAAAAGACAAACTATTTTATGGAAAAAGTCAAAAGCGAATGGAAAGGATGGAGAGAGATGTCAGTTGGAAAACGTATTTACTTAAAACGCGAGATGCCGGATTTGGAGGTGATGAATCAGTTTAAGGCGATTCCTGCCTCCAACACGGCGGATGTGATGGGAAGAAGCTGTGCCATGAATCCAAGGATCCGTCTGGTCAGCAGCCCCAGGGAACAGATGATGGTGGGGCCCGCCTGCACCGTTAAATGCCGTGCCGGAGATAACCTGGCGCTGCACGCAGCCCTCAACATGTGCAGTGAAGGGGATGTGCTGGTGGTTTCCAACGAGGAAGATTTAACCCGCGCCCTGATGGGAGAGATCATGATGGCATACCTGCGGTATACAAAAAAAGTTGCGGGCATAGTGCTGGATGGCCCGATCCGGGACATTGATGAGATCGGCAAGTGGGATTTCCCGGTTTACTGCACCGGCACAACACCCGGCGGCCCTTACAAGGAAGGACCGGGGGAAGTCAATGTTCCGGTTGCCTGCGGAGGCATCAGCGTAAATCCGGGTGACATCATTCTGGCAGATCCGGACGGAGTAATTGTCATTCCGCGTCAGGACGCAGCCGTGATTTTGAAGGATGCGAAGGAGTTCCAGGCAGCTGACGAGGCGAAGCTGGAGGCCGCAAAGAACGGTACCGCGAAGCGTGCATGGGTGGACAAAGCTCTTGCGGACAAAGGATTTGAAATCATTGACGACGTTTATCATGCTTAAATAGTAGAAAGAAGAGGAGATAAGAAAATGGGATGGAAAATTTTACTGCCGCAGGAGATTATGGAAGAAGGAACACAGCTGCTGATTGATGCAGGACATACCCTGATCAGGGGACGCGGATTTGAGACGGAAGATGTTCTCGCCGATATGAAGGAGCACCGGCCGGATGCAATGATCGTCCGCATTACCCCCATTACCCGTGAAGTCATTGAAGCGAACCCGAACCTGAAGGTGGTGGTCCGCCACGGTGCAGGCTTTGACACTCTGGATGTAAAGGCGTGCCACGACAACGGCGTGCAGAGCCTTTACGCACCGGTAGCGAACAGTACCTCCGTAGCGGAGACTGCGCTGCTGCTGATTCTGGAATGCAGCAGGAATGTGCTGGTTCTCCGCAATACCTGGGTGCAGGATTATTATAAGGCAAAGCTGAAGGTGAGAAAGACAACTTTGAATGGTAAGACAGTGGGGATCATCGGCTGCGGCAATATCGGAAGCCGCCTTGCAGTCCGCGCCCTGGGCATGGAGATGAATGTATTGGCATACGACCCATATAAAAAGGCTGAGGAGTTCCCGGAAGGGGTGGAAGTTGTCCGGGATCTGGACCGGATCTTTAAGGAGAGCGACTACGTTTCCATGCATGTACCCAATACTCCGATTACCCGGGGCATGGTGAACAAAGCGCATCTGGAGATGATGAAGCCGACCGCATTTTTAATCAACACCGCGCGCGGGGCCTGTGTGGTTGAAGAGGATCTGTATGAAGCGTGCAAGAACGGAACCATCGCCGGCGCCGGCCTGGATGCCATCCAGAAAGAGCCGGTGGATCCTGCCAATCCGCTGCTGACCCTGGACAATGTGGTGATCTACCCGCATATCGGAGGCAATACGGTAGAAGCGGCACACCGCGCTTCTTATTTCGCGGCTATGGGTGTGCAGGAAGTGTATGAGGGCAAGAAGCCGACCTGGCCGATTCATGATGTGGATTACAACACGGCAGAGACGTATACCGATATCAAGAAAACAGACAAGATGAAAGCCGGAATGTTTGATTTCTGATAGGAGGAGAGCGGCGGCTATGTTATACTATGAACACTTAATGAGGTATTCTCGAAATTAGTGAACAGGTGTACTGTAGCCATATTTAGGGATTAAACCGCAGATTTGACAGGGGGCAAATTCATGACAATGGGGTCGTTTTGCAATGATATGTTATTATTGGCAGTTTTCATGCTGGCCGGG
>URUZ01000521.1 GCA_900551225.1 uncultured Clostridium sp. | reverse complement strand
CCCCCGCCTTGTTGCGGTAATTGGCTGTAAATGCAGTGGCGCCCGTCACTTTGCGGAACATGGGCTGTTTCAGCGCTTCATTGAAAATCAGGTATAAATCATAGGCAGTGGTATAATGATCCGGATCATTAAGGCCGTGGGGATTCTTAAAATGGGTCCCGGTGGCGCCCAGACGCCTGGCTTCCTCATTCATCATATCAGCGAACTTATCGATGCTGCCGGCCATGTGAACTGCTATGGCGGCTCCGGCATCATTCCCAGAAGGGAGCATCAGCCCATAGAGAAGCTGTTCCATAGTCAGGCGGTCACCGGGGTGAATACCTGCCAGGGTAGCCCCTGCCTCAGTGATCACAGCTGCATCCGTCACTGTCACCTCATCTGCCAGATTGCCGTATTTGATCGCCACGAGAGCCGTCATCACTTTTGTGATGCTGGCCGGATACAGCTTCTCATATGCATTCTTGCTGTAAATCACATCTCTGCCGTCTAAATCAAATACCGCAGCAGCCTCTGAGGTCACACTGCCATCATTATAAGCCCCTTCATTCTCAACTACACACAGATCCTGTGCAAATGCCTTCCCATACATGGAATCCAAGGCGGAAGAACCGCCCTCCTCTTCTGCGCTGGCGGGTATGGCCGGCGCTTCCAGGACGCTGATCCTCTTATCCAGAGAATAGGCGTCGGAAATCCCAACGGAACATCCCGTCAGGCTGATTGCACATAAAAAGGAAGCTGCACATAAAGCGGTAAGTCTCATTACTTATATGCCTCACGCCATTCCAGATCACCGCGGTCCAGGGCTTTGATTAAAAGCTCTGCGGTAGCCAGGTTGCTGGCAAGAGGAATGTTGTAGCTGTCACACAGGCGGATTACGTTGTTGACATCCGGCTCATGGGACTTAGGACAGAAGGGGTCTCTAAGGAAAACCACCAGATCCATCTCATTGTGTTCAATCTGCGCTGCCATCTGCTGCATGCCCCCGAGATGTCCGGCCAGGTATTTGTGGATATTTAAATTGGCCACCTCCTCAATCAGACGTCCGGTTGTACCGGTAGCGTACAGATTGTGTTTATTCAGGATTCCCCTGTATGCTATACAGAAGTTCTGCATCAGCTTTTTCTTTGAATCATGGGCTACTAAACCTACATTCATTTTTAAACCCTCCTTAATATTTAAGCACCTGCTTTTGTGCAGTGGCTAATGTCTCGTTTCTCTTTGAAGTCCTACGTTCAGAACCAGCCCCATGCCGATGAAAATACTGATCAGCGAACTGCTTCCGAAACTGATAAACGGCAGCGGCAAACCTGTGTTGGGGAATACCCCGGTAGCTACTGCAATGTTGGCAAATGCCTGGAACGCAATCAGCGTGGCCATTCCCACGCAGAGCAGCCTGCCGCCTAAATCCCTGGCACGGGCCGCCATCAAAAGGCACTCGTAAACAATCAGCAAAAATAATATGATAACTGCCATGCAGCCGATGAACCCAAGCTCCTCTCCGATTACGGCGAAGATGAAATCCGTCTGCTCCTCTGACAGAAAATTGCCATTCTTAACGGAAGCGATGGTGGTGTTGTTCAGTCCTTTTCCGTTTAGCTGGCCCGAGCCGATGGCAGTGATGGAATTGGCCTGCTGGTAATAGGCCTGCCCATATTTCTCCGGATCAAACCACGCCAGAATTCGGCCTGCCTGATAATCTTTAATAAAAGGGATCATGCCGTGCAGCAACAGGTAGATAAATGTACCCGCCACCGGCAGCACCACCGCCAGTGTTCCCATGACCCATCGGTAGCTGATGCCGCTTGCAAACACAATCCCTGCCACCATTACCACCATCACAAGACTGGTGGACAGGTTGGGCTGGTCAAAGACCAGATAGACAGGCAGTGCGAACAGGACCGCAGCCGCGATTACGGTAGAAGGCTGATTGACCTTCTCCTGGCATCTCATAAAGTACCAGGAGAAGAATACGATCAGTCCGATTTTAACAAATTCTGATGGCTGAAGCTGTCCGATTACCGGAACTTCAATCCAGCGTTTCGCATTATTCACTTCCTTGCCCCAGACCAGAACGGCAATGAGGCTCAGGAAGCAGATAATGTAGATGATAACGCTTAAATTCAAGATTCTGTGATAGTCTATCAGCGACAGCCCTACAGCTACCGCCATTCCGCAGAGAACGCCGAGGATTTGTTTGCTGACCATGGCGTCGTCCATGTTGGTGGCGCTGCGTATTACCAGGATACCCAGAATATTTAACGCCATCATGTACAGAATCAGACGAATATTATAGTGTTTAAAATCATATTCATAAAGCATAATCAGTATAGCCCCTTATTCGGTATGGAACGAATGGGTATATTGGCATAGAGTATGGTTGGAGGCTGCCCACAGCCTTCCAGCCCGTTCTGTGCATCCATGCGGATCTGCACATTGTCCTTCTCTATCTCCATATATTTGGAAATAACATGGATCATGTCATCTTTAATCATTCGTATCATCTCCGGCGAACAGCCCGCCTTATCCGACACCAGCAGAAGCTTCAGCCGGGTCTTGGCGATCTCTCCGGAACGCTTTGCCTGTAATGCGCCTAACCATCCCACATTTACACCGTCCCCTCTAAGCGCGCTTTAATATGCTGCACAGCCTGGTCAGAAAATGTTTGGGCTGCTCCGGCCCGGCCACTGGGATGTTTTCTCCCAATATACGGCGGCATACATCCAGATAAGCCTGTCCGGCTATGGATCCCATGCCCACCAAAGGTTCACCCTGATTGGTGGAAATGACGATGTTCTCGTCATCCGGCACCGCACCGATAATGTTCACTGCCAGAATATCGGTTACATCACTGAGGGACATCATATCGCCCCGGTGCACCATATCCATGCGTATCCGGTTTACAATCAGGTCAATGTCCTCCATCTGTGCGTGCTCCAGAAGGCCGATAATCCGGTCCGCATCGCGGATCGCGGAAACCTCGGGGGTGGTAACTACCAGCGCCCGGTCAGCTCCTGCAATTGCATTGCGGAATCCCTGTTCGATACCGGCCGGACAATCCAGCAGTATGTAGTCGAAATCCGCTCGCAGGTCATCTACCAGCTTCGTCATTTGCTCCGGGTTCACAGCGGTCTTATCCCGTGTCTGTGCGGAGGGTAACAAGTAAAGGTTAGGATATCTTTTGTCTCTTATCAGGGCCTGCTTCATACGGCAGTTGCCTTCCACCACGTCTACAAGGTTGTAGACAATGCGGTTCTCCAGTCCCATAACCACGTCCAGGTTGCGCAGGCCGATATCAGTATCTATCAGCACCACACGCTTGCCAAGGATGGCCAGGCCGGTTCCCACATTGGCAGAAGTAGTCGTTTTGCCTACCCCGCCTTTTCCAGAAGTAATCACTATGACTTCACTCATGATGAAATCCTCCCGAAAAAATAATATATATAACAGACAGTATTATGCCGAGGCATTATAC
>URUZ01000520.1 GCA_900551225.1 uncultured Clostridium sp. | reverse complement strand
TGATTATACAGCAGCAAACCGTTACAATCAATGGTAACTGATAGACCTTAAAGAGAGGATGGTATTCTATGGATTATATGACAGAGAAATTCGCCAGACTGGGCTGTGACAATTCCCCCGGACAAGAAGCATTGCAAAAAAATGAGACGCTGGATCTGCGTGGCGGGAAACTCTCCGGTACCCCCGTTGATTTCTCCCACGGGGATGTGGATGCCTTTAAACCGCTTCCCGGAAGTCTGGAAGCATTTCAGGAGGGTTTTAAGATTGGCGGAAAACAGGCTTACACCGAGTACCGCGGCAAAGAGCAGATCCGGCGCGATGTAGCCGGTAAACTTTCAACATTTACCGGCGCGTCAATTGACCCCGACACGAATCTGATTCTGACTCCCGGAACCCAGGGCGCCCTCTTTTTGGCCATGGGCGCGCTGGTTGCCCGCGGAGACAAAGTAGCTATCGTAGAGCCTGATTACTTTGCGAATCGGAAATTAGTTGAATTTTTCGATGGCCGGCTGGTTCCCATATCCCTCAACTACTATGACTCTCCCGCTGCAGGATTAAATCTGGCCGAATTGGAAAAAGCTTTTCAAAATGGCGTCAAATTATTCCTATTTTCCAATCCCAACAATCCCACCGGAGCGGTCTATACCTATGATGAAATCTGCGCCATCGCCGCCCTGGCCAAGAAGTACAATGTGGCCTTACTGGTAGACGAACTGTATTCCCGCCAGATATTCGATCATCATCCCTACACCCACCTATGTGCACAGACGGAGATTCCGGATAATCTGATCACAATTATCGGTCCATCTAAAACAGAATCTTTGAGCGGCTTCCGCCTTGGAGCCGCCTTTGGCAGCCCCGGCATTATCACCCGCATGGAAAAGCTGCAGGCGATTGTCTCCCTCCGCGCCGCCGGTTACTGCCAGTCTGTATATGACGTATGGTTTAAGGAACCAAAAGGCTTTATGAATGACCGTATTGCAAAGCATCAGGCGATCCGAGATGAAATCATAAACAAATTGACAGCCGTTAAAGGTGTCAAGGTCCGTCCGTCAGATGCCGGCAGCTACCTCTTCCCAGAGCTTCCGCCAATGGATATTGATATTGAAGAATTTGCCAAGGTAGTCCGCCAGCTTTGCGATGTGACCATCACTCCCGGCACTGAATTCGGTCCGGCCTTCACCCGCCATTTCCGCATTAACTTTTCTCAGGATCACAGGGCTGCAGTTGACGCAATCGGCCGGATTCTTATGGTAATGGAACGATACCGCAAGTAAATGGAGGGAACATCATGAAACGAGTTGGATTTTTAGGCTGCGGCAAGATTGGGCAGGCAATCCTTACACATATTATGAAACGGGGAGACACGGAAATCACCTTCATACAGGACCCTTACTTTCAAAATGTATATGATCTTCACTGCCCGATACTGAGCAAACCGGATCTGGAACTTCTGTCCAATACAGACCTGGTCATCGAGTGCGCGACCGCCGACATTCTGAAGGAGAACTTCAGCCTGATTTTAGGTCACTGTGATCTCATGCTTTTCTCTGTCACTGCTTACGCGGACCCGGAATTCGAAAAAGCTGCCAACAGGCAGGCAGCCCGGCACAATCATCATATCTATCTGCCCCACGGAGCCATTCTTGGTCTTGACGGTATCTTTGACGGCAGAAAATGCTGGACCAAAGTTACAATTGAAACAGTCAAAAGCCCACAGAGCCTGGGACGTGAAGATCAGCAAAGAGCTGTACTGTATGATGGTCCCACCAGAGGCGCCTGCGATCTGTTCCCCCGCAACGTGAATGTCCATGCCGCGGTGGCCCTCTCCGGTCTGGGGTTCGATCATACTTATTCCCGGATTATCGCCGAACCGGGAAAAACCACCAACGATCACCTGATTACCCTGGAAGGAGACGGCGTCCGTTTCCAGATTATTGTCAGCAGCTTCGCCGCAGGCAGTATTACCGGCGCCTACACGCCACATTCCGCCTGCGGAAGCATTGACAGGGTTCTTGGGACCTCTTCTGGAATTGTAAATGTCTAAAAGAAGCAGGATTTCGAGATTATTCCGAAATCCTGCTTCTTTTAACGATCTAGCACAGTATTGCATAAATAACTGAGTCATAGTGCCTGATATCTGCGTCAGGTGTAGTACTAGCTTTATTCTGCATTAAACTCCTTTACATGAGCAATATCATTTCCCATGGAGCAATGTGCCTGGGGCTCACAAACAATATCAATTACATATGGTTTCTCTGAGGCCCGTGCCCGCTCAAACGCCCCTGCAATATCTTCCGGTCTGAATACGCGCTCAGCCTCACAATTAAATCCTTTCGCCACCATTACATAATCCACATCACCCTGATTTTCCGGCATTGCCACACCATACTCATAGTTATATCCAAACTTCTGATTCTGCCGTATCAGTCCCAGATAAGCATTGTTAACGATGCAGACAATCAGCGGAACCTTGTTTGTGGCTGCTGTTGCCAGCTCCTGCACATGAAAGGTAAAACCAAAATCTCCCATAACGCACACGCACTTCTTCTTGTCCGGATCACCGGCCATGGCGCCGATTGCCCCTGGAATATCCCAGCCCAGACAGCCGGCGCCGCCTGATGGGAAATATCTTCTGGGAGCATCAATCTCCTGCATCTGGCCTGACCAGATCTGGGTAATACCACAACCAGTTGTAAACATTGTGGTCTCATCAAAGACCTTGTTCAATTCGCCGAATACCCGATGCGGGTTAATGGGCATAACATCATGATCTGTTTTCCTCTTCAGCATGTCCCGTTCTGCCGGAAGATTTGCCACACGGGCTGAGCCCCTTTGGCGGCCCATTGATTTTGCGGCTGCCAGCAGCTGCTGGACGGCATCCTTTGCATCAGCCACAATTCCCAGGTCCGGCTGGAATATCTTCCCAATCTCCATTGGTTCTACATTTACATGGATGAACTTACGGTCCCCCCGGTAAACATCAAGCGCCCCGGTATGGCGGTCTGTAAAACGGTTGCCGATTGCCAGAACCACATCGGATTCCAGGAATGTCTTGTTGCCAATCGGATTCGCACACTGGATTCCCGGCATACCGCCGTACAATGGATGGTTTGTGGGAATCCCGCCTTTAGCCATATAGGTAATTACAACCGGGATGTTCATAATCTCAGCAAACTCAACCAGCTCTTTTTCTGCCTTGGCCTGGATGACACCTCCCCCCATCAGGATAACCGGATTCTGTGCTTCTCTCAGCAGATTCATTGCCGCTGCAATCGCAGCGGGATAGGCCTTGGGATTTTCCACTTCCACCGGAACATAGCTGTTCGGATTGAATTCCACTTCCGCCTTTTGCATATCCAACGGAATATCCAGAACAACCGGGCCCGGCTTACCACTCTCTGTCTCTTATACACATCTGACGCTGCCGACGAGCGATCTAGTGTAGATCTCGGTGGTCGCCGTATCATTAAAA
>URUZ01000519.1 GCA_900551225.1 uncultured Clostridium sp. | reverse complement strand
GGACCAGGCAATTGCTGATTATGTCAGGGGGATTGTGGGGTAGCAGAGGTAGACATTCCGGGGACCGTATGTTATATTTAACGTAATTGTGCAAGAATATATGAAAGAAACGGGGAGCAGGAATGAAAACAATCCGCGATATAGCAAGGGAAGCGGGAGTTAGTGTTTCGACTGTTTCCAGGGTCCTGAACAATAGCGGATATTGCAGCCCGGAGACGCGAGAAAAAGTAGAGAAGGCGGCTGTTGACTATTATCCCAACGCCATAGCGCGGGAGATGGTCAGCGGCCAGTCCAGGACCATCGGTGTCCTGGTCAGCCACACGCCGGAATATTTCTTCCAGAGTTCATTTTATTCAGAGGTATTGATGGGTGTCTGCGACGCCCTGAAGGAGAAGGGGTATCACCTGCTGCTTCTGATGAATGAGAAGAAGGAGGAGGTGGTGAAGCTGTGCTATCACCGCCAGGTGGAAGGGCTGCTTCTGCTCAGCGCCAACATGGAAGAGAACATGGTGGAGTATCTCCAGGAGAAGAACGTGCGGTTTGTGCTGGTGGGAGAGTACCGGGAGTGTGAAACGCCGGTGCTGAAGGTGGATGTGGATAATAAGCGGTATGCATACGAGGCTGTGGAGTATCTCATCGGCCTGGGACACCGCCGCATCGGCATGATCTCAGGTCCCATGAACAACGGCGCGTGCTTTACCCGTCTTGAAGGCTATAAGAAAGCCTTGGAGGACCATGGCATCCCCATCAATGAAGAATATATTCAGGTGTGCGATTCCGCCACGGAGCGGGAGGCGCTGAACGCGGCCAAGAAGCTGCTGTATATGCGCCCCGGGGTCACTGCCATCTTTGGATTCAACGACACTGTGGCTGCCTCGGTGTACCGGGCGGCGGCTGATCTGGGCCTTACCATTCCGGGCGATGTGTCTGTGGTGGGCTTTGACGACAGCACCATTGCCACCTACGTGTCCCCGCCGCTGACCACGGTCATGCAGCCCAGCTATGAAAAGGGCAGCGAGGCGGCCAAGGCGCTGCTGGACCTGCTGGAGAACGGCCGGGTATCCGGCCAGATCCCGGGGCTGAAATGCTATCTGGTGTACAGGAAATCCTGCGGTGCGCCCAAGGCGGATTAAAGCGTCCGGGGGGCTGCACTTAAAGTCCCCGCAGACCACCTGGAAGCTGCCGATTAAGCCGCCGCTCCAGATCACAGGGGCGGCGGTTGCAGTTTTAAGCGTCCTCGTCTCTCACTTCTTTATGGATTTCCAGATATTTCCTGTAAACGGGCGCATTTTTATCGAAGTTCAGCTGGTACATCCGGAAGGTAACTAATATATTCTTAGGCTGCCACAGCTCCTCATAGGAGTATTGATAGACCATGCCCAGCCGCTTCATCACCTGGCCGCTTTTGGGATTGTTGGCGTCATGGGTGGCGGTTATGAAGGGGATTCCCCGCCGCCGGATATCCTCAATCAACGCCCGCCCGGCCTCAGTGATGATCCCCTGGTGCCAGAATTCCTTTCTCAGGGAATAGCCGAAATCATGGCCGCCGCCGGAGAGGTGCAGATAACCAATCGGTATATTGTCCGTGCGCAGGCACACAGCCAGAAACTGATCCTGGCTGTGTGCCTGTTTTTGATGGGCCTCTGCCAGATACTCTGCGGCCTCCTCCCGGGTCTTTAACGGAAACCAGGGCAGAAATGTATTCACTTCCCGGTCGCTGAGGATTAAAAAGAGCGCGTCCGTATCCTGGACTGTAAACTCTCTGATTATCAAACGTTCTGTTGTTATCATTCTATCCCTTTTCTGCTACAGCATTTTCTCCGCAATGGCTCTGGAAGTTTTCTTCTTGTTTGCCTCTGCCTCCCCGTTCATCCGCCTGAACAGTTCCCCGTACAGCACATCCACCGTAAACATCTGGGATGCGATGGCGGATATAGAGCCGCCCTGCATGGGGCCTTCCCTGGCGCCGCAGACCAGCAGGATATCTGTGTATTTAGCTGCCGGAGTCTGGGGAAAACCGGTGATAAATACGGTGGAAGCCCCGGATTCCCTGGCAGTCTTTGCGATCTGTATACAATCCTTGGTCATGCCTGAATTACAGAATATGACGGCCAGATGGCCTTTACGCAGCAGGGCCGCTGAGGTCAGCTGCATGTGGGAATCATTATAGTAGGAGATGTTGGGCATCAGCCGCAGGAATTTATTCTGCATCTCCTGGGCCGTTATGCCCGAGCCGCCGAAGCCGTATAGGAAGATATGGCCGGAGGACATAATCAGATCCACTGTCTGGGAAACCGCGTCTAAATTCAGGAAGTTAAAGGTGCGGTTCAGCGCAGTGGTGTAGACGGACAGGATCTTCTGGGACATTTCCCGGATATCGGCCGAGTCCGCCACGTCAATGTTGGCGCTGGTATCCAGCATCTCCCGGGAATGGGTGCTGACAGCCAGGGATAGCTTAAAGTCCTGGTATCCGCCCAGCTTCAGCGAGCGGCAGAAACGGAACACGGTGGTGTCCCCCACGCCGCAGCGCTCCGCCAGTTCGCTGATGGTCAGCTCCAGCACCTCCTGGGGCCGTTCCAGAACAAAATCTGCCACCTTTTTTTCCAGTTTTGTCAAATAGTCGTAATAGGACAGGATTTTGTCAATCAGGTTGACGTCCGCCATAGAATACCTCCAATGCGCTGATTTATTTATGAATGAATTGCCTGTACGAACCGTTTGGTGATCTCCATGGGCCTGGTGATGGCCCCGCCGATCACCGCAGCGTGTATCCCTTCCAGGGAAAGGATCTGGTTCAACTGCTCCGGCAGCCAGATACCGCCCTCCGCGATCACGGGAATCCCCATGGTTCGTCCCAGACGGGCCAGCAGGTCCATGTCGGGAATGGGGATTCCGGCAGTGTCCTCCGTGTAGCCCCGCAGAGTAGTGCCCACAATGTCAAATCCCATGTCCCTGGCCGCCGCCGCTTCCTGCCAGGTGGCGCAGTCCGCCATAAACAGCTGTCCGGGCCAGCGTCTGCGCACATCAGAAAAAAACTGCTCCAGTGTCCGGCCGTCCGGTCTGGGACGGGCTGTGGCGTCCAGCGCGATCACATCCACGCCGCAGTCCGCAAGGGCAGCCACCTCCCGCAGGGTGGGCGTGATAAATACGGGGCAGCCGGGGTATACCTGCTTGATGATGCCGATTACCGGGAGATCCACGGTTTTTTTGATCTCAGTGATGTCCTCCACTGTGTTGGCGCGGATGCCAGCTGCGCCGCCAAGTTTCGCGGCGTATGCCATTCTGGACATGATATAGGAGCTGTGGAGTGGTTCGTCCTCCAGCGCCTGGCAGGAAACGATCAGTTTCCCGCGGACTTGCTCTAAAAAGTTGCTCATGTTGTTTAACACCTCCGGGTTTATTTGATCTTACAGGCGGAAAGGTATGGGGTGCTGGTCACAGAAGCTTTTTTTCATTATAAGACATGGCAATTGAAAAAACAAGAATAAAAG
>URUZ01000518.1 GCA_900551225.1 uncultured Clostridium sp. | reverse complement strand
AATATGAAATATAACTGTTGACAAAATGAATGCATGAAGATATAATCACGATATGTACAAAAAGGAGCGGAAAAATTGTTAAAAAGATACATTATTACACAAAATTACGGAATGATGCGGAAAATGGTGGACGCAATACGGGATATAATCATAATATCAATTGGATTATTCATATCATCATTTGGGATTGCGCTTTTCTACGAGGCGGGGATGGGCTCCGGAGCGATGGCGACTTTCTGTGACGGACTGCACCAGCTGCTGAACATTTCATACGGACATGCCAATATTGCTTCTAATGTGGTTTTGCTGGTTGTGCTGTTTCTGTGCAGCCGGAAGATGATCAATGTGGGAACTATCCTCTGCGTATTTACAATCGGCCTATATATTGATCTGGGCACAGCTTTCTTTGGAAGCCTGGCGCTGGGGGAACTGTCCGTGGTGTGGCGTCTGGTCTGCGTGTTCGCGGGCACTGCCATGATGGGCGTGGGCCTGGGATTGTATGTGGCGGTGAACAGGGGGTTCGGCGCGCTGGAGGGACTGGTCAAGTATTTCTGCCAGAAGACAGGAATGTCCTTTGGAGCCGTGAAGATTGTCCAGGATGTGATTCTCATTGCGGGTGGTGTCCTGCTCCACGCAGCCTGGGGCGTGGGAACGGTGATAGCGGCATTCCTGACGGGGCCGATTATGCAGGTCTCCATCCGTTTCTTTGAACGGAAATTACAGGAAATGCAGAAAACTACGAAATAGAAAAGCCCCGGAATCAGAATTATTAAACTCTGAGGGCCACTATAAATAAAGTAAAACGGAGGAAAAAATCATGAAAAAGGTAGTTTCATTGGCGCTGGCAGCAGCTCTCGCGGCTTCTTGCCTGGCAGGCTGCGGCGGAGCAAAGGGAGGCGGGGAGAATACCAGCGCTGCTCCCGCTCAGACAGAGGCAGCTCAGACAGAAGCAGCTCAGACAGCAGCTCAGAAGGAAGGCGCCGCAAACGGCGGGGAAACCGCTGCGGCAGTGGCAGGAGCCATCAAAGAGGGCGAGTTTGAGGACGGAGACGTGGGCGTTGTGCTGGTGATCAACACAAACCTGGGTGACAAGTCCATCTGCGACCTGTCCTATGCAGGCCTGCAGCAGGTCTGCGACAAGTACGGTGCAAGGTACAAATGCATTGAGCTGGGCGGCGACGCCACCAAGCAGCTTCCCACATTTACCGACCTGGCCGAGGACCCGGACTGGGATATCATTGTGGCAGGAACCTACAATCTGAGAGAGAGCCTGCTGGAAGTGGCCGAGGAATACCCGGAACAGAAATTCATCCTCTATGACGCCAACGTGGCCAATGAGGACGAGGGCATAAAGGCGGAGGATTACCCCAATGTCTACTCCATGGAACACGCCCAGAATGAGGGCTCCTATGTGGTGGGAGCGGCTGCGGCAATTCTGACCAGTTCAGGAGCGGAGAAGACCAACGATGATCATGTGATCGGCTTCGTGGGCGGCGGTCAGAACACGGCAATCGAGGATTTCCTGGTGGGCTATATAGAGGGGGCCAAGGCGGTTGACCCTGAGATCAAGGTTCTGATCTCCTACATCGGCGATTTCAAGGACACTGCAAAGGGCAAAGAGCTGGCCATGGCGCAGATAGACCAGGGAGCCGACGTGGTATTCGCAGTGGCGGGCGGAGCCGGCCTGGGCGTGCTCAGCGGCTGCGCGGAGAAAGGGGTTTACGCCATCGGCGTTGACGCTGACCAGTATGTAACCCTTTTAGACACTGACCCGGAGACTGCCAAGGCGATCTGCACCTCCATGGAGAAAAAGTGTGATATGACAGTTTACAACTGTACATCCAAGGCTCTGGAGGGCACGCTGCCCTTCGGTACATATGAGCGCCTGGGCCTGGCCGACGGCGTGGTGGGCGCTGCGGACAATGAGAATTTCCAGAGCATTTTCACTGCAGACCAGATCAAAGAGATCCTGGAAGTTCAGGACAAGGTGGCAAAAGGGGAAGTATCCGTTCCCTCTGCAATCGGAATGGGTGACGCTGATATTCAGGCAATCAAGGACAGCGTCCAGTAACAATCACACGAAAGATACGGAAAACAAGCTGCCGCCTCCTGGCAGGAGCAGGGGCGGCAGCTATTGTAATCGGTGAAGCGCCGGCAGAACGTGCGGTTCACCGTTTGTTGAAAAGGCGGGACAAAGACAGATGGAAAAAAATATTTTATCCATGGAGAACATCACCAAAGTGTACTCCAACGGCTTCGTTGCCAACAAGAACGTGAACTTCTCTGTGGATGAGGGGGAGATTCACGCGTTGGTGGGGGAAAACGGAGCAGGCAAGAGTACCTTAATGAAGGTTCTTTTTGGCAGCGAACGCCCGGAAGAGGGGCGGATTCTTTTAAGAGGCAAGGAGATATCCATAGAGAATTCCACCGTGGCCATTAACTATGGAATCGGTATGGTCCATCAGCATTTCATGCTGGTGCCAACCCTGACGGTGGCGGACAACCTGGTCATTGGGATCGAGCCGAAGAAACGCGGGCTCTACAGCGTGGACGAGGCGGTGCGGATCACAAAGGAAGCGTCCGAAAAGTACAATCTGAAGGTGGACCCCATGGCGAAAATACGGGATCTGTCGGTGGGATTAAAGCAGAAGGTGGAGATCCTTAAGGCTCTGGTGCGCGGCGCTAAAATCCTGATTCTGGACGAGCCCACGGCGGTGCTGACACCCCAGGAGACCAGAGAGCTGTTCGTGGAGCTGAAGAATCTGAAGGGGCAGGGCTACACCATTATCTTCATTTCCCACAAGCTGAATGAGGTGATGGAGCTCTGTGACCGGGTTACGGTGATGCGCAGCGGCCGGGTCACCGGAGTGGTGGAGACCAAGGACGTGACGGAGACGGGGATCTCGCAGATGATGGTGGGACGGGATGTGCTCTTAAATATTGAGAAAACCAAGGCAGTGCCCAAGGACGTGATCCTGAAGGCAGAACACATTTCAAAGATCAACGCCCTGGGCAAATGTGTGTTAAATGATGTGAGCTTCAACATCCACAGCGGCACGATTCTGGGAATCGCCGGGGTGGAGGGCAACGGCCAGAGCGAGATATCTGAGATCATATCCGGCATGGATAAAGCCTTTAAGGGCCAGGTTTACCTCCACGGTAAAAGCACCAGGGAGATGGATATCCGCCAGATCCGGGAACACGGCGTGGCCCACATTTCCGAGGACCGCATGACCTACGGAATCGTGGGCGACGGCTCCATTGCGGAGAACATCATATCCGACCGGTACTACAAAAAAGAATTCCAGAAGGGGCTGCTTCTGGACTCCAGGAAAATCAATGAGACAGCTGAAGAGCTGATCGGGCGTTACAATGTAAAATGCGACGGCCGGGAACAGCCCATCCGCATGCTCAGCGGCGGAAACATGCAGAAGGTAGTGGCGGCCAGGGAGTTCACGGCAGGCGCGGACCGCGCTCAGTGCCGCGAGGGTCGATGTTTTC
>URUZ01000517.1 GCA_900551225.1 uncultured Clostridium sp. | reverse complement strand
ACATCATACTTTCCCTCTTCTATAATAAGGGCATGTGCCGATACCCGGCAAATGCAGCAGCTACTATTCAATTTCCAAAGGAGGAACACCCATGCCTGAGAATCTGACCAGAAAAATCATCCGCGCCCACTTAACCCAGCCGGCCCAGATGATCCCCGGAGAAGAAATTTATCTGAAAATCGACCACACCCTGACCCATGACATCACTGCCGTCATGTCCTATCTGGCTTTTGAGGGAATCGGCCTGGACCGCGTCCGCACGGAGTGCAGCGTCAGCTATCTGGACCACAACCTTCTGTACGTGGATAACAAGACACCTGACGACCACATTTTCCTGCAGTCCATCGCCAAGCGTTACGGCCTGTATCTGTCCCGCCCAGGCAACGGGATCTGCCACTCCGTGCACTATGCCCGCCTGGGAATCCCCGGCAAGACCATCATGGGCACGGACAGTCATACTACCACAGGAGGTGCCATCGGCATGTTCTCCCTGGGAGCCGGCGGAATGGATGCGGCCACAGCCATGGCAGGCCTTCCCATGCGTTTGAAAATGCCGGAGGTAGTCAAGGTACACCTTACCGGCAGTCTGCGCCCCGGCGTTGGCGCCAAGGACATCATACTGGAAATGCTGCGCCGCTACTCCGTTAAAGGCGGCCTTGGCAAGGTATATGAATATGCCGGTCCCGGCGCCAGGACCCTGGAAGTGCCTGAGCGCGGAACCATCGCCAACATGGGCGCCGAGCTGGGGGCCACCACCTCCATATTCCCCTCCGATGAGCAGGTGCGCAAATTCCTAGCCGCCCAGGGACGGGAGCAGGATTTCGTGGAGCTGCTGCCGGATGAGGGATGTACCTATGACCAGGAGATCGAGATTGACTTATCTTCCCTGGAACCACTGGTATCCTGCCCTCATCAGCCGGATCAGGTGACCACAGTCCGGGAGGTGGAAAAGGTGCCTGTGCAGCAGGTATTTATAGGAAGCTGCACCAATGCCTCCTATGGGGATATTGCCAAAGCCGCCCTGGTATTTAAGGGTCGCCAGGTCAATGAAAATGTCAGCTGCACCTGCGGAATCGCCACCAAGCAGATCTATAAACAGCTGATGCGCGACGGTTACATTGACATGCTCTTAGATGCCGGTGTCCGCCTGCTGGAGATCGCCTGCGGTCCCTGCTGCGGCATCGGCCAGGCCCCTGCCACAAACGGCGTGGCCCTGCGCACCTCCAACCGGAACTTTAAGGGGCGGGGCGGCAACCCCAATGCCCTCTTATACTTGTCCGGCCCTGAGACAGCTGCTGCCACCGCCATTGCGGGCACCTTTGCCTCCGCTGAGGACGTGATGGGCGCGGACGTGGCGCAGCTGTCCGAAATCCGTGAGCCGGTACAGTATTTCGTAGACGATGCCATGCTTCTGGAGCCGCTGCCCCTGGAGGAGGCCTTAAAGGTACCCGTTGTCCGGGGTCCCAACATCCAGCCTCTGCCCATCCCCGATCCGCCGGCAGACCATCTGGAAGCCAGGATCAGCCTGAAGGCCGGGGATAATGTTTCCACTGACGACATCACCCCAGCCTCCGCCGAGTTCAGCTCCATGCGCTCCAACATTCCGCTGATCGCCCAGTATGCTTACTGCCGCTATGACCCACAGTTCGTATCCCGGGCCAAGGAATACGGCCGCTCCATCATCGTGGGCGGTGAAAACTACGGCCAGGGCTCCAGCCGTGAGCACGCTGCCATCACTCCCATGTTCCTGGGCGTGAAAACAGTGATCGCCAAGAGCATGGCCCGCATCCACAAAAACAACCTCATTAACCACGGCGTAGTCCCCATGATATTTGAAAATCCCGCTGACTATGACCGGCTGGAATTATCAGACGAACTGGAGATTGTAAGCTTCCCGGAACAGATCAGGAAAAAGCGTGTGGAGGTGTACGACAAAACCAGAGAATTCTATTTCAACGCGGTTGTGGAGCTGTCCGACGATGAGGTGGAGGTCATTCTGTGCGGCGGCCAGCTGCGTTATATCAGGGATCACATCCAGAAATAGACGGCTCCGCATCACCGCTTACCAAGAAAGGAGTATATCAATGAAATATGCATATGTGGGCTGCCGCACCACCAGGCACCGCAACGCCCGCGGCAGGGGCCTGATGGTCTATGAGATCCAGCCCGGCGGCAGCTGGCAGGAGAAACAGTGCCTCTTTGTGGAGGATAACCCCAGCTTCCAGTGTTTTGACATGGAGAAACAATACCTGTACAGCGTACACGGGGATCTGACCCTTGTCTCCAGCTACAAAATCCTGGAGGACGGCACCCTGGAACATCTGAATACAGTCGACATCGGCGGAAAAAACCCGGTGGACATCACAGTGGACGCAGAAAACCGCCATGTCATTATCGCCACGCTTCAGGGCGGGACCCTCTACACCGTCCGCCGCAATGAGGACGGCTCCCTGGGGGAGACAATCTCCGCCTTTACGTACGAGGGCAAGGAGGAGGGCTGTGTTTCCACCATCCACCAGTGCCTCTGGGACCAGAAACGCGAATATCTCTTCGCCTGCGCCCAGGGCCGGATCAATGGCTACGGCCAGATGCGCGCCCTCAGGTACAATTCCCAGGACGGAAGCTTCACTGAGACCGGGCGTTTCCTGTCCCGCACCTGGGACGAACCGCGCCATGCCGCCATGCACCCCAACAACCGCTGGCTCTACATGTGTGAGGAAAAGGGCAATAAGGTGCTGTACTTCAGCTTTGACGAGGCCACAGGCGCTATCAAGGCCCTTCAGGAGCTGTCCACTGTGCCTGAGACCGTAACCGGCTACTCCGACGCCAGCGAGGTGATGGTGGACCCCTCCGGCCAGTACGTGCTGGTATCCAACCGATATACGGACAGTATGTCCATATACCACATCGACAGCCGCACCGGCTATCTGAAGAGCACGGGTTTCTTCCCCTGCCTGGGAAAAACTCCCAGATTCTTCTGTTTCGGCCCTGACGGGAAATGCTATGTGGCCAACGAGGACAGCGACACCATTGTGGAGTTCAGCTTTGACACGGTCACAGGACAGCTGGTTCCCACGCTGAATATTGTGAAAACAGGAAGCCCTGTCTGCATAAACTTCCTGTAACACCACTGCATAACAACAGCCTGGCAGTCGCTTCGGTAAGCGAATGCCAGGCTGTACTTCTGTAACCTTATAACATAATTCCCACGATAAATCCAATTACGCAGCTCACAAATCCTATAACAGTTCCCACAATATTCAGTATAGCGGCCAGCCTTAACTTACTGTCTCTTCCCTCAGGGGTCATCTCGTTCTTGGCCGTCAGGGTAAACACAAGACCCACTATACCCAAGGGCAGGCAGCAGCAGATCAGATTGACAATGGACCACACCATCAGCTGAGTCTCCGTCACATTCATTCCGCCCAGACTGGCTGTTCCGCCCGGCCCCTGCTGGCCGTAGTTGGGAGGTACCGGCTGATACTGGGGCGTCTGATAGGGAGGCGCCTGGTG
>URUZ01000516.1 GCA_900551225.1 uncultured Clostridium sp. | reverse complement strand
ATTTTAAAGTCAAATAATTCTGTAAAAAATTCAGCTTCTTTTTGTATATCATTGGTCATTAGTACAGGGTAAAAACTATTTTTCATTGGCGGATCTCCTTTATACCTTTATATTTGGTATCTGCATCATAACATACATACAGTATGTATGTCAAATATTTGCCTGTCCTCATTATGGAAAAAGTCCCTCGCCTTGCGGCGAAGGACTAAACTTTCGACCCAACCATTTATATACCGCATATCGGTCAGCGGTAAACTTACATGTTTTCATCATAATCTGAATAATAAGAATATGGCAGATAACCCAAGAGATTATCTGCCACCGAAATTACTATACTCAAATAGGCAGTTATTCGAATTCAATCGTCGCCGGCGGCTTCGGAGACATATCATAACACACCCTATTTACATTCTCCACCTCGTCCAGAATCCTGTCTGTGATCTTCAGCAGCACCGGCCATTCCACCTGCTCCACAGAGGCGCTCATGGCGTCGATGGTGTTGATGGCGCGGATGATTACCATGTACTCAAAGCTTCTGGCATTGTGCTTCACGCCCACGGACTTGAAATCCGGTACAACGGTGAAATACTGCCATACCTTCTGATCCAGGCCTGCCTTCTCGAACTCCTGGCGCAGGATTGCGTCGGACTCGCGGACAGCTTCCAGACGGTCTCTGGTGATGGCGCCCAGGCAGCGCACGCCTAAGCCGGGGCCCGGGAAGGGCTGGCGGTAAACCATGGAATGGGGCAGGCCCAGCTCTACGCCGCAGGCGCGGACCTCGTCCTTAAACAGCTGCTTTAAAGGCTCTACCAGGTCGAACTGCAGATCTTCTGGCAGTCCGCCCACATTGTGGTGGGACTTTACCATCTTGGCGGTCTTGGTTCCGCTCTCGATGATGTCCGGGTAAATGGTTCCCTGGCCCAGGAAATCGATGCCGTCCAGCTTCCTGGCCTCCTCCTCAAATACGCGGATGAACTCGCCGCCGATGATCTTGCGCTTCTCCTCGGGATCAGACACATTCTCCAGCTTGCCCAGGAAACGCTCCACCGCGTCCACGTAGATCAGGTTGGCGTGAAGCTGGTTCTTGAACACCTCCACAACGCTCTCGGACTCGTTCTTTCTCATGAGGCCGTGGTTCACATGTACACAGACCAGCTGATTGCCGATGGCCTTCAGCAGCAGGGCCGCAACCACAGAGGAATCCACGCCGCCGGACAGGGCCAGCAGCACCTTTTTGTCGCCTACCTGGCGGCGTACCAGCTCGATCTGATCCTCGATGAAGTTCTTCATGTTCCAGTTGGGCTGTGCCTTGCACTGGTCAAACACAAATGCCTTCAGTGTCTCTGCATCCGGCAGCTCGTCATATTGGGCAGCGCACTTGGATGTGGGGTGGTCTATGGAAATCATGGGAATACCGCAATCGTACAGCGCGGGGTCAATATCAACTGCCGCACCGTCCACTACCCGGTTCTCTCCGCCATTTAAAACAATACCTTTAACATTCTCCAGGGCTTTCAGTCCCTCCACGCCGATGTCGTGGGGATGAATCTCACTGTACACGCCAAGGCTGCGGATATCCCGCGCGATGACCGTGTTCTCTGTGCTTCCCAGATCCAGAATTACAATCATATCCTGTTTCATCGATCTTTCTCCTTTTTCTATGTATTTTCACTTTGCCGGAACGATTCCAGCGGCGTGCAGCAGCCGCCCGCTCCAACTTCAAATCCCATTATAGATTAAAATCATCAATTAGAAAAGACAGTTCATAAGATTTTTTCATCGGATTCAGTAAAAACAGCGGCGGATTCTCAGTAAATCTCCCTGGCCTCCCCCGGCAGTTGTCTTACATGGCGCAGAAATGCCATGCAGTTTTCCGCTTCTTTCTCATCATAATGAACGCCCAGCTCCCGGCCTACCAGCCTGGCGGTACGGTCAAACAGACGGCACATCACCTCAGCCGCCTCCCACATTCCGTTCACATTACCGGGCCCATAGGTCGCCAGGTACTCCGCCCACTCCCCGGGCGTCAGCCAGCGGTACAGATATTTGCCGCATTTGCCAACGCTGACGGAGAAACCGGTCCGGATACCCACTTTCCAGGACAGCAGCAATGTCAGCTGGGGCCTCACGTACAGGTTCACCATGTCCTGGGCATAGGGGATCTCCTGCCGCCACAGCCCCTTTGCCACATTGTCAAGACACCACCAGAACTCGTTGCAGGTATCTAAAAATGTCCGCTCATCCGGCATTTTCACCCAGTAATCCTGATTCGTGGCCTCCCCCACATCCGGCAGACAGCTGTCCTTATCCAGAAGAATCCGGCAGAGCCGGTCCTCCAGAATGGTCTCCAGCGCATAATCCAGGGTCACCACATGCAGATCCAGCCTGTTGCCGTCCGCAAACTGCATAAGCCAGCCATAGCACCGGTCCATATCTGCCGGATACTGAGGAGCTTCCCCAAGACTCTGGGCATCTTTTGACAAATATTGGAAATCCCCCTCAGGATACTGCATAAACAGCCGCTCCCCAAACCGGTCGATCCAGCTTCTATCTCTCATAAAAGGACCTGTATCACTCACCACATACACCACATCGTAATCCTGGAAGATGTCGGCCGGCGCGTTGATGTTGGTCCGGGAGCCGTTCATATACACTGCCCGTATGCGTTCATCCTCCCTGGCTGTGCCCAGTATCAGCTCATACATTTCCTGTTCATTGCGCATATCAGCAATCCCACTCCTTCAGCTCAAACAGATTCTTGTCGTAGTCCAGAAGCCCTTCTTCCTGCATTCTCCCCAGCTCCCTGGTCAGGGCGCTGCGGTCCACGCAGAGGTAATCCGCCAGCTCCAGACGCCCCAGCGGGGATACAAACTTCCTGCGGCCCTGGGCCTGTACCTGCTGGGACATCCAGGTGAGAATCCGGCCCCGGATGGTTTTCTTGGAAACAATTTCCATTTTATCCATCAGCTGTACGTTCTTCCTGGCCAGCAGGGTCACCATGTTCTCCACCAGCCGGTGGTGGAATACGCAGGCCGAGCTGCAGGTTTTCATGACCTTGTGGAAGTTCATCATCAGAATCCTGCAGTCCGCGGCTGCCAGAAAGGATACGGTACTGCCCTTCCGGTCCCCGCACACAAAGCTCTCGCCGAATACCGTGCCCCGCTCCAGGGTCAGCAGAATAGATTTCTGGCCCCACACATCCTCCTTGATCATCTGGACGGTACCCCTCATCACCGCGCCGATACAGTCCAGATATTCCCCCTCCAGAAAAATGAATTCTCCTTTTTTATATTCCCTGGCCGTTGCACCCAGGCAGCTCAGCACAGAGCAGATCTCCTGTTCCTGGATCTTCCCAAAGAGATCCATCCCATTTAATTCCTTCACATAGTCCCTCATAGCAGGTCACCTCCATCAATTCAGCTTACCAAAATTTTACCCGCGTTGCAACCGCAACATACAACATTTGTTTTATATGATAAATTGGGACCATAAAAGTTACTAAAATACAGTTTTGCATAAAAC
>URUZ01000515.1 GCA_900551225.1 uncultured Clostridium sp. | reverse complement strand
GTTCCACACAGACATTGTGGCACTGGACGCCGTCGGCCCGGAGCCTGGCCCCCACAGTCTCGCACAGGGACAGGATCACCTGGAAGGCTGTCTCGAAATCCGCCACGTCATGGGACAGGGTGATGCTGTTGCCGTAGCATTTATTAATGGGGTCCTTCTCGGCCACGGGATCATCATCGATGCCATTGGCATACTGGTGGATCAGCACTGCGTATTTCTCGCCCAGATGGGCCTTTAGTACCTCCAGGTTACAGGCAGCCAGCTGGCCGATGGTGTGGATCCCCAGGTTCTCCAGCTTGTGCTGGGCGGCTCCGCCCACGAAGAACAGCTCCCGGATGGGAAGGGGCCACAGCTTTGCCGGGATCTCCTCGGTGAACAGGGTGTGGCACTTGTCCGGCTTTTCAAAGTCAGAGGCCATCTTGGCCAGCAGCTTGTTGGGGGCAATGCCGATGTTGACCGTAAAGCCCAGTTCCTCCCTGATCCGCGTCCGGATCTGGCCGGCCACCTTAAGCGGATCACCAAACAGGTGGATGGTCTGGGTCATGTCCAGGAAAATCTCGTCTATGCTGAACTTCTCGTGGTCAGGGCTGTAGCTCTCCAACAGTTCCATCATCTGATGGGAACACTTAATATAGTAGTCAAAGCGGGAGGGGACCACAGTCAGGCCGGGACATTTGCGCAGGGCGTGGACCAGAGGTTCTCCGGTGGTGACGCCGTACTTTTTAGCTGGGGTGGACTTGGCCAGCACCACGCCGTGCCGGCTCTTGGCATCCCCGCCCACAGCGGAGGGGATGGTGCGCAGATCCAGGGCCTGGGGGTCCTGACTGAGCCGGTACACCGACTCCCAGCTTAAAAAGGCTGAATTTACATCAATATGAAAGATAAGCCGCTGGGGCCTGGTCTGTGATTTCATAAGATTCCCCCTCATGTTCAATACATTTAGTATTCCTATCATACCAGAATATATGTTCGATTTCAAGGGAAAGCGGGGAAAATGGACGGGCACTGTGTAATAAAGATTTTTCCTCCTGAATAGGATGATAAATAAAGACAACAGGACGGCAGAGCGGATGCGTAGATGGCTGGTTTTTATGGTCTGCCTGGGTCTGAGCGTGCCTGCCCAGATCCCGGCTTTTGCCATGGATACAAAAGGACAGGTAATTGTGTGGGAGGATGAGGATGATGGGGAGGAGGCGGAGGCCGCCGCGGATACAGGCGGGCAGAACAGCGGGGAGGACCCATTAAAACTCTATTCCCAGTCTGCCGTGCTGGTGGATGCCCTCACCGGCCGCGTGCTCTATGGCAAAGGCCAGGAGACAGTGCGGCCCATGGCCAGCACCACCAAGATCATGACGTGCATACTGGCCCTGGAGCGGGGGAATCTGGATGATGTGGTTACAGCCTCCTCCCTGGCCGCAGGCCAGCCCAAAGTCCACCTGGGCGTGAGAAGCGGGGAGACTTTCTATTTAAAAGACCTTCTTTACTCCCTGATGCTGGAATCCCACAATGATGCCGCAGTGATGATTGCAGAGCAGATTGGGGGAAGCGTGCCGGAATTTGCCAAGCTGATGAACCAGAAGGCCAGGGAGCTGGGCTGCACGGATACATATTATATCACGCCCAACGGCCTGGACGGCAAGGAGATAGACGAGACCGGCACAGAACAGATCCACTCCACTACGGCCCAGGATCTGGCCAGGATCATGGCATACTGTGTGAACCAGTCGCCCAAGCGCCAGGAATTTCTGGAGATCACCAGGACCCAGAACTATTTCTTCACGGACATAGAGGGGAAACGTTCCTTCAACTGTACCAACCACAACGCATTTCTCTCCATGATGGAAGGCGTATTGTCCGGCAAGACAGGATTTACCGGGGGAGCCGGATATTCCTATGTGGGCGCCCTGGAAAATGGCGGGCGCATCTATACCATTGCCCTGCTGGGCTGCGGCTGGCCCCCTCACAAGACCTGGAAATGGTCGGATGCCAGGAAGCTGTATCAGTTCGGCCTGGATCATTACCAGCTGAAGGATGTGTTCCAGGAACAGGAGTTCCTGCCGGTCCCCGTGTCCGGAGGCCTGTGCTGGGGCAGCGGAGGGGAGTGCGCTCCGGACCGGGTGCCGCTGACCATGGATCTGGAGCCGGAAGAGCAGGAGGTGAAGCTGCTGCTGGGGGAGGGAGAACAGGTGGAGGTGTGCCAGAACCTGCCCAGAACCCTGAACGCGCCTGTGAAGGCGGGAATCCAGGTGGGCTCAGTGGATTATATTTTAAATGGCCAGCTGCTGAAACGTTTCCCGGTATACACTGCGGGAGATGTGGAGCGCCTGACGCTGGAACGGTGTATCTACAGAATATTGGGATTATTTGGAAATTTACATGAGAAAAGCCCCTCGCTGTGACAGCGTTCTCTGCTGTTTTTAGGGTTAACGGAAGGATTTACCAAAATTTTTAAGGTTTTCTTACGAAACGTGCTCTTTGTGTGAACTTTGTCCATTTCAGTTGACATACCCTATGAATTGTCATTATAATAGGAGTAATGTCATAATTTAGCAGAATTTACGGATGCTGGAAGCCTGTGAAATCCTGGGTAACGGGAGGGGTATTTCAGTCAATTGTTCATACAGGAGACCATACATAATGAGGCGAAAATACTTTAAAAGAGGGCTGGCAGCTCTGCTGGGCCTTCTTCTGACAGTCATGCCCCCAATGACGGATTTCGGTCCGGCGGGAATGACGTCATATGCGTATACAGGCACAGCCACCGTGAAGGCGGCCACACTGAATGTGCGCAGCGGCGCTGGCACCAGTTACTCTGCCATCGGCAGGCTGAACAGCGGCAACTCGGTGACGATTACCGGAGAACAGACGGGCACGGACGGCAACAAGTGGTATCAGATCCAGTTTACGGGCAGCGGCGGAGCGGTTCAGACCGGCTACGTATCTTCTGTGTACATCCGGATTCCCGTTTCTTATACCGCGGATTCCAATTTTGAGGCATATCTGAATTCACAGGGTTTTCCCGAGAGCTATAAAGACGGACTGCGCCAGCTTCACGCACAGTATCCCAACTGGGTATTTAAGTCGGTGAACACCGGGCTGGACTGGAATACGGTTATTGAGAACGAAGCCCTGGCACCCAGGAATCTGGTGAGCACGGGGAGCATTTCCTCATGGAAATCCGTGGCCAGCGGCGCATATAACTGGGATAACAGCACCTGGACGGGATTCGACGGCAGCAACTGGGTGGCAGCCTCGGATGAGATTATTAAGTATTACATGGACCCCAGGAACTTCCTGGATGATACCTATGTATTCCAGTTCCTGTCACAGGAATACAATGGCAGTACACAGACAAAGGAAGGCCTGGAGACCATGGTTAAGGACAGTTTCCTGTCCGGCACCACGGATTCCACCGGAACGGGCGGAAGCAATTTTTCCGGCGGCTCAGGCAGCGGTTCCGGGTCCTCCTACGGCCCCGGAGGCAGTTCCGGCAAATCCTCGGGCAGCAGCTCCTATGACGACAGCCAGCATGGCCCGGGAG
>URUZ01000514.1 GCA_900551225.1 uncultured Clostridium sp. | reverse complement strand
CTCATAGACCATGTCGTTGCTGGCAAGCTCTTTTTTTCCGGCATAATTCAGATAACCGGCCGCCGCAATCATTACCGCCAGCGTGGTTATGATAATCTGGTTCCTCCGGAACAGGCGCTTCATGTTCATGTCTTTCATATGCTCTTTTACTTGTTTCATCTTCTTCATATCGACGCTCCTTTATTCCACCCGCTTTAATACTTTTATTTTATGTGGCGGTAAGTCAAATAATGCTTCCATGGCAGCAGAAATTTCAGCTTTTACCGTGGGACTGCCTCCTCCCTCGGCGCTGACCACGATTCCTGAGATCTCAGGACGCAGTTCTTTCTCCAAAAACGGGGTGCTTCCCTGGGATGATCCCCCGCCGGTCATTACCGTGCTCTCCTGGGACTGGCTGTTCTGGGAAGTCCGCAGGCCTCCCTGGGAATCCTTCTCATTGGTGTCGCTTGTGCTGGTGTTTTTGTCCACCCGGTACACCTTCTCCTCCGAGGATTTCAGGACAATCATCACATCCACCTTCCCCACGCCGTCCACATTTTTTAAAATCTCCCTCACCCTGGCCTCCAGCTGGGCTTCATAGAGGGATTCATTGCCGGCCTTGGCCGCGGCCGGTTCTGCCTGCCCGCCGGTCTCCTCAGACGCCGGGGCACTGCCCGGACCGCCGCCGGAGGTCCCTGGGGACATGCCGTTCTGTATGGTCTGGGCGGTCTGTGGAACCTGGGCCGCCAGGGCCTCTGAATTGTTCTTTGCCAGCACTGCGGTTTCGGCGGACGCCGCCCCCGTCTTTCCCTGCACTGCCGCTGCCCCGGCGGACGTTTTCTTCCCAGGAAGGGAAAAACTGCCGCCATTCCCGGTGGGAAATGCCAATATCATCAGTATCACGCCGATACACAGCAGAAACAGCCACCGCTCCTTAGTCATCTTCCCATTCCATTTGGACATGTGTTGTTTCAAGTCCATAATATCCCGCCACCTTTCGCAAAAATCCATTTAGTTTAACCCTTTCCGAATTGTCCGCCGGAAGGGAGAGTGAGGTATTCTGTGAACCGCCGGAGGGATCGCCTGGCTGGCTGCTGCCCGGCTGTTCCTCCCCCTCCCCCAATTTCACCGGCTCCACTTCTATTTTAGTCTTGGGGATCTCTACGGGTCCGGTGCGGACGGAGCCGGACGTACCGCCTCCATTCCCCTCTTTATTGTTTCCGACCTTCATATAAATGCCGGTCACATGTCCATAGTACGGGCTGTCCCGGTCCGTCTCGATCTCTACCCGGACCTGCCGGCAGCTGTAGCCTGCAGTCTCTGCCATCCCCCGCAGGTCCATGGACACAGCCTCCTCATAAGTGCCCATCACCTGGTTTAAGCGCTGGTCCTCCATTCCCCACAGCTTCTCCTGGAAGTCCCCTGACTCGTTCTGGAAGGTGATGGATTCAAACAGATAGGCGATGCGCTCATCCAGCCGGAGGCTTCCGGTCAGTGGCTTTAACACCAGCAGGATCAGCACCATGCCGGCGAAAAAACGCAGGTATTTCTCGTATTTGGAGTCGGCCAGCAGATTGCTTGCCACTGTGATGAATATCATGTAGTAGGTAATATTACGGACCCACTCGTATACCGCCGCCATAGGCATTTCCCCCTTTCCTACACCGTATAATAATTGACGTTGGTGGCCGCACAGGTGATGGCAATGGCAATGGTGAACAGCAGCAGGGAGGAGACCACGATTTTCAGCAGCAGCTTGTGGCCGCAGGAAACGCCGCTGACGCAGGACACCACCCGCTTGTCGCAGACCGGCTGCATCACCGCCGCAGCCAGCTGGTACAGAATCATCAGCACCACCAGCTTGGCGATGGGCACCAGGGTCATCACCAGCAGCACCACCACCGCGGCCGCTCCCAGGCTGTTCTTGATCAGCACGCCGGAGCCAAGCACCATCTGGGCCACTGCCCCTGCCCCCTGGCCGAGGCCGGGAATGATCTCAATCAGCTTGCGCACTCCCGCCTGGCCGGCGCTGTCCGCGTAGGGCACTACCATGCTCTGGATCACCTGGAAGCCCAGCACCAGGCCCACCATGGTCTTCAGCCCCCAGCCCACGGCCTGTTCCAACAGTTCCGTCAGCTTGGTCAGCATCTCCTCCTTGGCCACGTGGCTGGCCAGCACCAGCATCACATAGATGCGCACCACCGGCAGCAGCAGGCCGCTGCACAGCCACTGCACCAGGGTTACCGCGCCCATCATGCCCTCGTACAGCGCCACCGCGGACACGCTTCCGCCGGAAAATGCCACTGCCATAAAGTAGGAGGGCATCAGCAGCTTCATAAACTCCAGCACCTGCCTCAGCACCCCGGAGGCAATCTCCAGGCTGGCGAAGAAGCTGGCGGCCAGGCAGGTGAACAGCAGCAGATAGGTGACGAAAAATCCCGTATCCGCAATGCTTCCCCCCTTAAACACTGAGGAAAAATTGGTAAATACCGCCCCGATGATGCCAATTGCCACCACCTGGGCCAGCAGCCGGCTGCCGGAGCCTACCTCCCCTACCAGACTGCTCTCCAGCCCCTGTCCCGCTTGTCCCAGCACTCCTTTTAAATCCCCGGTGAGAAGGGATTTCATCAGGCTGGTAAAGGAGAAGAAACTGCTTCCACCCGCATTCAGCTGCCTGTCCAGGAAATCCTGAATCTGGTCCATGTCCTCCCCCAGCCCGATCTGGTCCGCGGTATTGTCCATGGCTGACTGGACGTCCTGATCCACCGGCTCCCGGCTGCCTCCCGCCGCCTGGGCATAATAAACCGCCGCCCCACTTCCCGCCTCCTGCCCATAAGCAGACGACGAACACCCAAAAATTCCCAAAAATAAGGTCAACAGAAACAGCCCGATCATGCCTCTTCTCATGTGAGAAACACCTCCAGCGTCTCCATCAGCGCCAGCAGAATGGGCGTGCTGATGGCCAGGATGGACAGCTTGCCGAAGATCTCGATCTGAGTCCCTAGGGAACCGAAGCCGGCGTCCTTGCAGATGCCTGCGGCAAACTCCGCGACGTATGTGATCCCGATCATTTTAACCAGGGTGGACAGATAGACTTTATTGACTTTTATGTATCCCTGTATCCGCTCCACTGTGTCCAGAATCGATTCCAGTTTGGAGACTCCGTAGAAAAATATGAAAAATCCGGCCGCGATAATCAGGTAGGTGGCGTACTCTGCCTTCAGCCCCTTTAACTGCACTGCCATCAGCACTGCCGCAATTCCAGCTGCCGCTATGGTGATCACCGTCATGTTTATCTGCCTCCTTCCTGTTTCAGGCTCTACAGCGCAAACAGATTCTTGATTGTCTCAAACCATCCAGAAAAGCACCAGCACCAGCCCCGCCAGGCTGGTTAAAAATGCCTGTTCCTCACGTCCGCTGTGCTTCAGCACCTGGCAGATGACGGAAACCAGAATCCCCACTGCCGCTATTTTAAATATCAGGTTTACCCCCATGACTGCCTCCAATTTGGTAACTGTTCAGTACCCATTTTTTAATTTACTGCCCGTCAGCACATGACAATGACCAGAAATATCCCTCCCATGACGCCCAGGCTTGTATAC
>URUZ01000513.1 GCA_900551225.1 uncultured Clostridium sp. | reverse complement strand
CCCGCCGATACCGCCGCTTATGTAATACGTTACCAGAGTGGCCGCCACAGTCATCAGAAACAGAACTGTCAGCACTGCCTTAAACAGCCCGTTGAGGGGCAGTACATTCATCATGGACGGCAGCCCCACATTGACCACATTCAGCACCAGCGATATTCCATAAACCCGAAGCCTGAAGCTTCCTTCCCGCATAAATCTGTTTTTTAATCCATTGATTCCTTTCATTTCATTACCTCCGCATTTTATAATTGGGGAATTTATTTTCCCTTTCAATTATGTAGATACAGGAAAATGAAGAAAGGTTTTAAATTTTAAATATTATTTTTAAAAAAACCCCCCAGGATGATCCTGGAAGGTTTCGATTCGCATATAATTATCTCTTGGAGAACTGAGGAGCGCGACGTGCAGCCTTTAAGCCGTACTTCTTTCTTTCTTTCATTCTCGGGTCTCTGGTCAGGAATCCGGACTTCTTCAGTACGGGTCTGTAGTCAGCGTCTGCCTGCAGCAGAGCTCTGGAGATTCCGTGACGGATAGCGCCTGCCTGTCCGGAGAAGCCGCCGCCGCGAACATTTACCATAACATCGAATTTATCAACAGTCTCAGTAGCTACTAAGGGCTGACGAACGATTACTTTTAATGTCTCAAGTCCAAGGTACTCATCAATATTTCTCTTATTGATGGTGATGCTGCCTGTACCGGGTACTAAATATACTCTGGCGATGGATTTCTTTCTTCTGCCTGTTCCGTAAAATTTTGCGTTAGCCATGATACTTTCTTCCTCCAATCCTCATTAAAATGTTAAAACTTCTGGTTTCTGTGCTGCCTGCTCGTGATTCGGGCCTGCATATACATGAAGCTTGGTATACATGCTTCTTCCCAGAGGTCCTTTTGGAAGCATACCCTTAACAGCTAACTCTACAACTCTCTCGGGCTTCTTAGCCATCATCTCACGCAGAGTGGTCTCTCTCATGCCGCCTACATAATCTGAGTGATTGTAATAAATCTTCTGGTCTAACTTCTTGCCGGAAAACTTCACCTGATCTGCGTTAACTACGATTACATAATCGCCGCAGTCCATGTGGGGCGTAAAAGTTGGTTTGTTTTTACCTCTCAGAACCTTAGCAATCTCTGAAGATAAACGTCCTAATGTATATCCGGTAGCATCTACTACATACCATTTTCTTTCAATTGTCGCTGGACTAGCCATAAAACTCTTCATTGGTCAACCTCCTGTTAAATTCAACCTTGTTCTACCTGCACCATTCGATGCTGCTATATGCATGATAAATATGGGAAGTATCTATCACTAAAATGCTTATTCCGGGGCATTGGTTAAGCATTCTTTGCTAATGTCACAGTTTAATATTATATTACATCAGACCGGGTGTGTCAACCACTTTCTTACCGAAAAATGCAAGATTTTCATGGTTTTTCAGGCTTTTTCGGAAGCCTGTCCCCATATTCCATTTTTACCAGGGTCAGCCCCTTGGCCGGGGCCGTGGGCCCGCCCGCCCGCCTGTCCCGGGCCTCCAGCATTTCCTTCACCTGCTCCGGACTCCAGGTGCCGGTTCCGACCCAGATCAGGGTGCCTGCGATGATGCGAACCATATTATAGAGAAAACCGTTCCCCGTGATGCGGAGGGTGATCACATCCTCCTCGTCCCTGGTCACGCTCAGGCTGTAGATGGTGCGCACAGTGTCCGTGACCTGGGTTCTGGCGCTGCAGAAGCTTTTGAAATCGTGCTCTCCCACCAGATATGCCGCCGCCTCCTGCATGTTCCCATCATCCAGGCTGTAGTAGCAGAAATGGGTGTACAGCCGCTTGTCCGGCATGTCGATGCGGCGGTTTAAAATTTTGTACTCATATGTTTTCACGCACCTCTGCCTCCTGGGGTGCCAGTCAGGCTCCACCTCTTCAGAGGACTGGACCCGGATGTCCTCAGGCAGCCGCTGGTTCAGGGCCAGGCATACCTTGTCCGCGGCCATGGGGTTCTCAGTGTCGAACACAGCTACATTTCCCCGGGCATGGACACCGGAGTCTGTGCGGCTGGCGCCGATCACGGCGATCTCCTCCTTCATCAGGCCGGTCAGGGCCTTGTTCAGCACCTGCTCGATGGTGACTGCATTAGGCTGGATCTGCCAGCCATGGTAGTTGGTGCCGTCGTAGGCTACCACCAGACGGATTCTTCTCATATCTTCTCCTTATAAAGGCTCAAAAATACGCGGCCTACAGGAAGATCCCGATGGCCGCCATCATTGTGATATATAACAGGTACAGCAGGTATGTCACCCGGTCCGCAGCTCTGTAGTGCAGCGGTTTCATCTTAGTCCGGCCCTCCCCGCCTCTGTAGCAGCGGGCCTCCATGGCCATGGCCAGATCGGTGGCGCGCCGGAACGCGGAGATAAACAGGGGTACCAGCAAAGGCACCATGGATTTGGCCTTCTTGATCAGATTGCCTGACTCAAAGTCCGCTCCCCTGGCCATCTGGGCCTTCATGATCTTGTCTGTCTCCTCCACCAGAATGGGAATAAAACGCAGGGCAATGGACATCATCATGGACACCTCGTGGACCGGCACGCCGACTTTGTTCAGGAAGCCAAGGCTTTTCTCCAGACCGTCCGTCAGCTGGTTGGGTGTGGTGGTCAGGGTCATCAGCGAGGAGCCGATCACCAGATACACCAGGCGCAATGCCATGAATCCGGCCAGCTGCAGGCCTTCCATGGTGATTTTAAAGATCCAGAACTGGACCAGCACCTGTCCGTCGGTGAGAAACAGGTTAAAACTGACGCTGATCATCAGCAGCACCAGCACTGCCTTCAAGCCCCGCACTATGAATTTAAAGGGCACCTTTGTGGCGCGGATCACCAGCGCCAGCACCACTGTTGCCATCAGATACGCCCAGATACTATTTGCTATAAACAGGGATACAATAAATACCATGGTGCCGAACAGCTTGGTTCTGGGGTCCAGACGATGCACCGCCGAATCCACCGGATAGTATTGTCCCAGGGTAATTTCTCTTAACATTCCCGCTCCTTGTTACGAGCACTTGGAGACCGTATTTTGGTCTCTTACGTGCGATACATGTCATCTCCACTTGGTGAGGTCCTCCACGAACCTAGTGGAGTGGCTCGTTATGAGCACTTGGAGACCGTCTTCTGGTCTCCTACGTGCGATACATGTCACTGGCACTTAGTGAGGTCTTCCACGAACTTAGTGCAGTGGCTCGTAAAGTTTCAGGATCTCCTCCCTGGCTTCCGCCACGGTGGTGATATCCTGGTCAAGTGGAATCCCCAGCTCCCTCAGGTCATGGACCAGATAGGTGATCTGCGGTGCTGCCAGCCCCATGGACTCCAGCTCCCGGTAGTGCCGGAACACCTCCTTGGGCGGCCCGTCAAATACCTTCTCACCCTGGTTCATCACCATCAGGCGGCCTGCATACCGCGCCACGTCCTCCATGCTGTGGGACACCAGGATAATGGTCATCCCCCTGTCCCGGTGAAGTCTGGCAACCTGGTCCAGGATTTCATCCCTTCCTCTGGGGTCCAGGCCGGCGGTGGGTTCGTCCAGAACCAGTACCTCCGGCTCCATGGCCAGCACTCCCGCAATG
>URUZ01000512.1 GCA_900551225.1 uncultured Clostridium sp. | reverse complement strand
GTTGTACTCATGGAAGCTGCTGCTGATCTGTCTCATCAACTCAGCGATCTGCCCAGCCTGAGGCCAGACGGCAATCCCCTGCTCTCCGGCAATCCCTTGCTCTCCGTCACTCCCAGGCTTCCAGGCAATCCCCTGCTCTCCACCAATCCCCCATTCTCCGGCAGCACCGGAACCCGTCAGATGTCCAATGTTCCCTACAATCTTCCCCAGAACCAAAGACTGCATTTTCCGCATATTCATGTACCGGATGTAATACCGAGTCTCCGTCAGCAGCTTATTCTCCATCTCCTCATAAGCGCTCTGCTCGCCCAGTCTCAGCTCCTCTTCCAGCTTGGCCATGCTCTGCGCCAGTCCGTCCTCATATCCGGAACCGGATAACCTATGAGCCATCATGTCCAGTATCTCTTTCATGCAGGCCTCAATCCGGCGCTGTTTCATCTTGATCTGCTTCTTCTTGCCTGGAATATACAGGTTCAGCAGCACCCCGATGCCGCAGCCGATCAGCAGCAGGCCCATCTCATTTCCAATATTTTCCAAGGACATGGACCGCTCCGCCAGGAAATGTGTCATCAGCACCGTGTTCACGGATATCCCCTCCTGCATATGGAACCGGATGCACACTGCTGAGAAAAATAGCAGGAATACCCCCACAGCAGGCGCAGTGTATCCCAACAGCGCAAAGCTGCCTGCCGCAAAAATAAGCGCCAGCCCAAAGGAAAACAGGCGGCGCGCCATCACGCGGATGGTCTCCTTTTTCGTATCCTGAATGCTCAGCAGCGTTATCACTCCGGCGGAGGCGCTGTATCCAAGCCCCAGGCTCTCCGCCAATATGATGGACAGGGCCGCGCCCACCGCGATTTTCAATATCTTAATATAATTCAATAACTGTTCTCTCCTCCATTATCCGCTGCCAGATTCATGGGGAATCTCAATCCTCTCCACCTTGCAGATCCCGCTTCCCGCCTCAGTCTCCACCACCGCCATGGTAATGGGCTGCTGGAAACGTCTGGGTCCGCAGCTTCCCGGGTTCAGCCGAAGCTGTCCGCCTTCCCGCTTCTCTGCATACTTGTGTGAGTGTCCATAGACAATGAGATCCAGATCTCCCAGATCCTCCGGCAAATGTTTTTTGTTGTGAACCATGAAAATCCGCAGTCCAAACAGATCCAATCGAAGCTGTTCCGGGATCTCCTCTGCCCACTCCTTATCATTATTGCCCCTCACCACATACAAATCCCCAATTTCCCTCAATTCATCCAGAATTTCCGGCCTGTTTATATCCCCGCCGTGCAGAATCACCTGACACGTCCGTAAAATTTCCTTAACCTCATCTCTCAACAGCCCGTGGGTATCAGAGATCACCCCGATCCTGCAACATTGATCCGCCACTTCGTCTATCCTCTCTTTTTGAATTACTACTTTAAAATTACCTCACTAAGTGTTCACAGTCCCCCCTGTTCACTAACTTCGATAACACCTCACTAAGTGAAAGGGGGTAACTCACACTAAGTTCGAAAATACCTCACTAAGTGTTCATAGTATACCATACCACCCCTTTTTCGTAAACCACCAGACCCTGCCAATAACACAGGAAAAAGGCAGGCGCACTCTCCAGCACGCCTGCCCGCTCATCATTTAAATTCTATTAAAGCATTTCAGGAAATGGATCTTCTCCACCGCCTTGCCGGCCTTGGACCAGTTCTCACTGATGGCAAATTCCTTGGGATACTGCTCGCCCAGCTGATACCAGCTCCAGGTTATATCCCACACGCCGCCGGGATTCCTGGTCTCAATCAGGTAATCCAGCTCCTGTTCCACAATCTCCTCATTCCCTGCGTAGAAGGGGCAGTCCGGGGACCAGATGAAGTTCGATGGCCGAGGTGTATAATCCCCCCACTTACCGGGATCACGCTCAATAGCGCGGTTCACCAGATTCTCCATCTCCGCCTTGGCCGCCGAACAGTCGAACCGGTCCGCCAGCCCTGCCGCCTCGATGGCCATAACCAATGTGCCAACACCGGCCAGGCCGGACTCCCCGAAATCTGTGGTATGGCCCAGGCCCCTTAAAATCCGGTCCGTATAGCCGCAGACCCGCTCAAACAGTCCGGACTGCCTGTCCCCAAATCCCAGGACAAACCCGCAGAGGGCCGCCGTCACGCCCATGCTCTCCACTGCGTTTACCTTCTCATCATAGGTCCACCACGGCGCTCTGGGCCAGTTATCATTGGAGGGAATGCAGAACAGCCAGCCGTCATCCGTACAATGAGGGCAATTTTCCAGGTACTGTAAAATATCCTTTATCACCGGCTGCCCAGGATTAAGCAGCCCATTGCTCTGCATCATACCGATGGCCAGCATTGTATTATAAGGAGACGACTCCGGATTCCAGCAGTCCGAATCCAGCCCATTTCCAAAGCCTCCGTCCTCGTTCTGATATATGCGCAGCATATCCATCACATGTTCCCGGGTCCCATTTTCAAATTGAAACTCCCATAATGCCAGATCCAGGGGCCTGGCATTGCGGTAAATCCATGCTCTTACCTCGCCCAATGCCCTGTTGTCCAGTTTCTTCATATTGTACCTCCGTCAGTGTTTATCCAAACACTATAACACAACCCCCGATTCCCGTATTGAAAAAAAACGACATCATTTAACGCCGGTTTAAACATGCTCTAAAGCAAGCCGTTTCGCCTGCTCAGGCGTTACCCCATGAAACCGCTTGAAATCATTGAGCAGGTGGGACTGGTCCGCATATCCGTAGCGGTACACCGCCTCCTGTACGTCAAAACACTTGTTGCGCACTACGTTCCGCCACACATTCTGATAGCGCACCAGGCTGGCCGTGCGTTTAATCGGCATGCCCACCTCCCGCAGAAACAGGCGTTCCATCTGGCGCTGGCTCACACAGCTTCCCTCGCAGATCTCCCTGACAGTGGACCGTCCCTCAGACTTAAGAATCTGTTCCACGGAATTAAAGAAATTGGGGTTATACCCTCCGCAGTCCAGCCGCCTCATCAAATATTCCTCCATCCAGGCAATTCTCTGCCCGGTGGACTCCATATATAAAAAAGATTCAAACTCCCCCATGCACCCAGGCCATACCATATCCAGCGGTACCACCCGGTTATAGATATCCCTCAGATTCATATCCAGAAACAGCCGTATGGCCCAGAAATGAAACCGCACCGCAAAGCTCTCCCACCGTGCCGCAGTAGCCTCCTGCCCAGTTTCCTCCACCCCGTCTCCCACAAACATCGGCCCGTCCATCAGTCCGCACAGCCTGATGGCCATCTTCTGCCTGGCCCGGTCTATCTCAAAAATAATATCAAAGCACAGATCCGGAATCACCAGCACATGAGGCGATCCCGCATTCTCCCCCACCTCCCAGAAGCAGGAGATATAAGGCCGCAGCGCCTCACATGGCATATGTTCCGCATAGGACGGCCCTGTGAGAAAGGGACGCGATGTCAGCGGCAAAAATTGTGTGTTAAATGTCAGCATGCTTATGTATTATCCTCATTTTCTGTATTCATTGGTGTATAACACATTATATTCTATTTCCGCCTATTTTTAAATGGACGGAAATATATAATTTTTTCCAGAAAATGCACCCCAGCCCTTACACCACCTGATGCCTTGAAAA
>URUZ01000511.1 GCA_900551225.1 uncultured Clostridium sp. | reverse complement strand
TTTTTTTCAAGCAGAAGACGGCATACGAGATCCTCTCTGGTCTCGTGGGCTCGGAGATGTGTATAAGAGACAGATCCCCAGCTGCCGTTTGGAGTCCTGGAATTCAGGGCACCAGGTCTTGACACCGTGGTAGGACACATCGGGAATCCCCAGGGACTGATAGTCCAGAAGCGCAGGCTCCTTCTCCATATGAAGCACCGGGTGGGCCTTCCTGAAGGCAATGGCTTCCCTGGTAAATTCGAATATATCCTCATTGTTCTTTAACAGGCCCCAATTCAGCCAGGATATCTCATTGTCCTGGCAGTATGAGTTGTTGTTGCCCTTTTTGGTACGGCCGAACTCGTCCCCGGCCAGCAGACGCGGCGTTCCCTGGCTCAGGAACAGCAGCAGAACAGCATTGCGGATCTGTTTCCTGCGCAGCTCCAGCACCTTTTTCCTTCTGGTAACGCCCTCTGCGCCGCAGTTCCAGGACTGGTTGCAGTCCGTTCCATCCCGGTTATTCTCCCCATTGGCCTCATTGTGCTTCCCATTGTAGGAGACCATGTCCATCATGGTGAAACCGTTGTTGTCCGCCATATAATTAATCACACCGCAGTTTGCGGGATTGCGGCGGGTGCGCAGGCACAGCTTGTCCAGCATCCCCTCATCCCCTTTGAGAAAACTGCGCATGTCCAGCATAAAGCCGTCATTGGACTCCGCCAGGTATCTGGCGCCTGGTTTCTCCCCCATATCCCAGCCGGTGGCCAGCAGCTTGATCCGGCTCAGATACGGGTCAGACCCCACCAGGGCCGCAGGCACATTCCCCACCAGATGAATCCCGTCCACGTGATATTCCCTTGCCCAGCAGCGCGCGGCCTCCAGTACCTGGGCCGGTGATTCCTTCCCTGTAAAGAACAGTTCGATCACCAGCTCCAACCCTGCCCGGTGCAGTTCCTTCACCAGATTCTTGAATTCCCCAGCCGGCTCCTTTCCAGGCCCTGCGCTGTAGGAAGCCTTGGGCGCCATGAGAAGGCCCGGGGCGTACCCCCAGTAATTCAGCTTGATCTCCGCCTCCGGCGCCTCATACACGCCCGGCCATTCCAGGCGCATCACCTCGTCAAACTCCACCGGCGGCTGCATTTCCAGGGTGGTCACTCCCAGCTCCTTCAGATAGGGAATCTTTTCCCCAATGGCCTTAAACGTTCCCCTTTCCCGGACCGCCACGCCGGAGGACGGGTGTTTGGTAAACCCCCGTGGATGAAGCCGGTAGAAAACGCATTTATTATAAGGGATCTCGGGATTCTTATCCCCTTCCCAGTCAAACTCCTCTGCCGCCGCCCGGATCACCGCCCGGAGAGGTGTTACCCGGCCTGTCCTGCTTCCCCACTGTTCCCGGCCCGCAAACTGCCTGCCGCAGGGGTCCTCCACCAAAACGTTGTCAACCTCATACACGTACTCCAGCCCGGCAAACTCCCCCGCTAGGCTCATATTCCACACATCCCCCATCCGCAGCTCAGGCGGGAAATCCATCCGGCCCACAGGTTCCGCCGCTCCCGCCTCATAGAGCACAAGGGCCGCCTGTTCCCCCCGCGTTACGAAAGAAAAATGCATTCCCTTTTCCGTGGGAACCGCTCCCAGGGGATATACGCTGGTATCGCTCCGATCAATCTCATACTGCCTCATCATGCCCGGCCTCCGTTTTGCCCTTACTTCTGGGCCTCTATCTGTTCCACAAGGCCGCTTAAATACACCCAGCGGTCCATGGTTTCCTCCAATTTGGCTTCCTGTTTCTCTTTTTCAGCCATCAGCTCGTTCAGCTTACTGTAGTTGCTGGCCGATGCCAGGATCTGCTGTTCCAGAGAGGCAATCTTCTCCTCCAGCGTCCCGATATCATCCTCTATGGTCTCCCATTCCCTCTGTTCCTTGTAGGACAGCTTCAGCTTCTTTCCCCCGCCGGAGCGCTCCTTCCAGTTGGATTTGTTGGTCTGGGCATCCTCTTCCTTTTCCAGAGCGGGCTGGGCCGGACTCCCATCCTCATCCCCCAGCTTCCGCTGCCGCGCCGCCTGGTAGTCCGTGAAACCGCCCTCGTACTGGGACACTGCCCCATTTCCCTCAAAGGCGAAGATCCTGTTCACCACCCTGTCCAGGAAATACCGGTCATGGGACACAGTCACCACAATCCCAGGGAAGGTATCCAGATAATCCTCCAATATGGTCAGGGTCTGGATATCCAGATCATTGGTAGGCTCATCCAGCAGGATCACATTGGGTGCGTCCATGAGAATCCGCAGCAGGTACAGCCTGCGCTTTTCACCGCCTGAGAGCCGGTCAATGGTAGTGTACTGCATGCTGGATGGAAACAGAAAGCGTTCCAGCATCATACTGGCGCTGATGCTGCCGTCCTTTGTCTTTACGTACTCCGCAACATTTTTAATATAGTCGATCACCTTCAGGCTCTCGTCCATGGCCTCATTTTCCTGGGAGAAATACCCCAGCTTCACAGTCTGCCCGATCTCCACTGTGCCTGAATCCGGCTGCACCCAGCCCACAATCATCTTCATCAGGGTGGATTTGCCGCTGCCGTTGGGGCCAACGATGCCGATTCTGTCATTTTTCAGGAAAATGTAGGTGAAATCCTTCAGCAGTACCTTGTCCCCGTAAGCTTTGCACAGGTCCTTCAGCTCCACCGTTGTACGGCCCAGGCGGCTGGCAATTGACTCCAGCTCCACGTTTCGGTCAACCTCCGGCCCCTTCTGGTCCCGCAGGGCTTCAAACCGCTGGATATGGGCCTTCTGCTTGGTGGAACGCGCTCTGGCGCCCCGCTGCATCCAGGCCAGCTCCGTGCGCAGAATGGTCTGGCGCTTCCGCTCCGTGGCCGCCTCCATATCCATGCGCTCTGCCTTCAGGGTGATAAATCCCTGGTAATTCTCCTGGTAGCTGTAGAGCTTGCCCTGATCCAGCTCCACAATCCGGTTGGTAACGCTGTCCAGGAAATACCGGTCATGGGTAATCATCAGAAGGGCCCCGCGGAAGGACACCAGATACTCCTCCAGCCACTCCGCCATCTCACTGTCCAGATGGTTGGTGGGCTCGTCCAGGATCAGCAGATCCGCCGTGCTGAGCAGCACGCTGGCCAGGGCCACACGCTTCTTCTGGCCCCCGGACAGGGTGCCCATAACAGCCTGGTGATCCGTGATTCCCAGCTTGTTGAGAATATTCCTGGCCGTGGCCTCCAGCTCTTCCCTGGATGTATAGTGGGGTTCCTTGGCATTATCCCGCGCCACGCTCTCCAGCACCGTGTCGCTCTCCACAAATTCGGGGATCTGGGACAGGTAGCGGATGTAAAGGCTTCTCCCCCTCACCACATTGCCGCTGTCCGGCTCTTCCAGGCCTGCCACAATCTTCAGCAGGGTTGACTTGCCGGTGCCGTTGACACCGATCAGCCCCACCTTTTCCCCCTCATTGATGGAAAATGCTGTGTCATCGAACAGTAGGCGTTCTGTATATGATTTTGTCAGATGTTCTATTGTAACCAGGTTCATAAGTCCGTCCTTTTTTATAGTTCCTCCGGCGGGGGAGGTGAATTTGTTAAATGCATCAGTAACGCTAGAGCGTGTCTTAAAATTGCTTTCCGTCAGCTGTGCGTCACACTTTGTGGGAGATTTGGCCCCGATGAAGGAGG
>URUZ01000510.1 GCA_900551225.1 uncultured Clostridium sp. | reverse complement strand
ATCAATCAGCGCGATCAGCGAATCCACAGCCTCCTGCTCGTCATCCCCCTTGGCAATGATCTCCACTTCCTCGTCCTGGCACAGTCCCAGGGACAGCAGGAAAATGATGCTCTTGGCGTTGGCCTCCTCATCCTCCTCTCCGGGCCTGCGGATGGTGATGCTGGAATTGAATTTAGATGCAGCCTGCACAAAATCCGAGGCAGGGCGCGCGTGAAGCCCTGTCTTATTCTTAATCACTGTTGTTCTCTTAACCATGTTATTTATCTCCTCTTTTATAAGATGTCCTTCAGCGCTCCGGTCAGATAGGCTGCTGCTTCCGCCTCAGTGGACAGCCCGCAGACAGTATCCGCCATTTCCCGGGCGCGCTCAGTGGTGATTTTCGTTATCATTTTCTTGGTCTGGGCAACATTTGCCAGACCCATACTCAGCTTGCGCATGCCGAAGCCGACCAGCACCGCGGCCCCCAGCTCGTCGCCGCCCATCTCACCGCAGACGCAGATGGGCTTGCCCGCCTCATTAAAGGTCTTTACAATGTGGCGGATCAGACGGAACATGGCAGGATGGTACTTCTGGTAATACTGGCTTACGGCCGGATTCATACGGTCCACCGCAGTGGTGTACTGGCACAGGTCATTGGTGCCGATGCTGGCAAAATCCACTTCCTTTGCCGCCATGTCCGCAATCAGGGCGATTGACGGGATCTCTATCATGATCCCAATCTTGATTTCGCCCAACGGAACCTGCTCTGCGCGCAGTTCTTCCCTGGCTTCCTCCGCCATGGCTTTGGCCCTGCGGATATCGTCCATGCTTCCCACCATGGGGAACATGACCCACAGCTCCCCCGCAACTGCCGCTCTGTACGCTGCCCGCAGCTGTGTCCTGAAAATCTCCGGGTAGGTAAAGCACAGGCGCAGCGCCCGGTTTCCTAAAAATGGGTTTTCCTCCCTGGGCAGGTCCATGCAGTCCAGTTTCTTGTCTCCGCCGATGTCCAGGGTGCGAAGGGTCACAGGCCGTCCCTTGAACGCCTTCAGCACCCTGGTGTAGATCTCCACCTGCTCCTCCTCCGTGGGCAGGCTGTCCCTGCCCATGTACAAGAACTCCGAGCGGAACAGCCCCACGCCGTCAGTATGTGCAGCCCCCTCCAGCTCCTCCGGCGAGGCGGAACCGATATTCAGGTCCACATCGATGCGCACGCCGTCCAGGGTCACAGGCTCGGCATCCAGGTACTGCTTCGTCTCCGCCTGGTGCACCCGGTAGCGCTGCGCCTTCTCCTCCAGCAGAGCCGCTGTTTTCTCATCCATCCGGGTATACAGCGTCCCGCCGATGGCGTCCACTCCCACGAACTCGCCCTCCTGCAGATAATCCATGGCTCCGGCCACGCCCAGCAGCGCGGGTATCTCATAGCTTCTGGCAATAATGGCTGTGTGTGAGGTAGAGCCTCCCACCTCCGTCACAATGGCCAGCACCATTGCCCGGTTCAGGGAAGCCGTATCCGAGGGGAACAGATCCTCCGCGGCCACAATCACAGGCTCAGTCAGGGCGCCCAGATTTACTTCCGGCGCATTGTCGCAGCAGCGCAGAAGGCGGGTCTTCACATCCTTCATATCAGCCACCCGCTCCCGGATCATGTCGTCCTTCACACGGCTCAGCATTTTAATAAACTTGGTAAATGTGCGGTCAACGGCCCATTTCACATTGCAATATTCATCTTTAATAAACCCGGTCACCATCTCATCCAGCGCCGGATCTTTCAGTATCTCCATATGGGCGCCAATAATGGCCGCTTTATCCGGGTCCGTCTGCCCCAGCACGTCCTGCATCCGCCCAAGCTCTGCCTTTGCCCAGTCCCTGGCATCCCGGTAAGCCAAGAGCGCCTCCTCCACCTGGTCCTGGGTAATGCTGGTCTGCTCTACCTGGGCCTTGTAGGGAACATATTTATAAACTTTGCCGGCGGCCACGCCCTTAGACACCGGATTTCCCTGATATGTATTCATGTTTGTCAGTCTCCTTTTAGGGAATTATGAGCAAAAAACGCCGCACTGCCGGATAACAGTGCAGCGTTTTAAATTATATTAACAATCGTATCAGCTATTCAGCAATCGCTGCGCCGCTGGGGTTCAGAGCCTGCTTCTCTAAGGAGGCATAGATCCTCTCTTTGTTCTTGCGGACCAGCACATAGCAGACCGCATAGGCCACCACCAGCGCTCCGATGAGCAGCGGGTTCTGGCTGGCGAATATCAGGAAGGTCAGGTAACCCACAGGCTGGCCGATGATTATGAAAGAGGTAACCATCATAGCGCTGCCGCTTCCCAGCGTTCCGCCGGCGACCTGTACAACCTCTGTAAATGTGCTGCCGCAGGCGGAGCAGATATACAGGAAGATGATGCAGACGATGGTGGAGCCGATTACGGACTTGACAACGTTTCCGTTGCTCATTGCAACGATGGGCTGGATCACATACGGAATAGCAACCAGGTCTACCATGGGCAGAGTGGTATTGCCAGGCAGTACAAATGCCAGCAGCAGAATGATGGGCATGGTCAGAAGTCCGGATACCAGGGTTGCGGTCTCGCCATAACCGGTAGCATCGTTAACCGCCAGATACCATTCGCCCTTGAAGCCTTTGGTTTTCTTCTTGGATGCCTCTGTAATCGCCGTAAATGCGCCGGAGAAAATGGCGGAAATCTTGGGGAATACGGACATGACCGCAGAAGTTGCAACACCGCAGCTGAGGATCTCGCCCCACGCCTTCAGTTCGCCGATTCTGGTTATATTGCCAACAAAGCCGATGATAATACCAAGAATCAGGCCAAGGGTCATGGGCTCGCCGATAAAACCAAGCTTTTTACGCATGCCTTCCGGGTCCATCTCGATCTTGTAAAGCCCCAGTTTGTTCAGCACCCAGTTCAGCGGGATTGCAATAATCGCCACCGTGGCCGTGTGCAGCGAGGCAATGGTACAGCCCGGATACCCATAGTAGGTGGACCACCTCTTTGCGATCACCTCCGTGATCAGCAGGGTGATCAGAAGCTGCATGGTCATCAGGCAGATTGCCAGGAACATATTGCCGGTGAGCACGAACAGCATAGAGCCCCAGCAGAAATAAGAATAGTTATTCCAGAGGTCACCGGCCTGGAAAATAGTGGTGTACTTTGTGAGGAACAGTGCAACCTGAAGCAGAATTGCGATAACCACGAACACCATTCCGGCCTGGGTGGAATATGCCACCACGGAGGTGTTGGGCCATCCCGCATCGTATACAGGCAGGTTCACGCCGCTGGATTCAACCATGCGTGTGATGATGGGTGAAATGATCGGGCTGTATGCGTTGATTACCAGGTTGAAGCCCTGAAGGCCCACACCGGCTGACAGCGCGGAGATAAATGCCTTTTTCGGTTTCACCTTAAACGCGATGTTGATAATGAACATAATCATTGGAACAAATACGACTGCACTGAAGGTATCAAAAAATGCTTTTACTGCTCCAAAAAATAACTCCATGATAAATCCCCCTTGTAATGAGCACTTAGCGCCAGTCTTTCAGGCGGTTACGTGCGATAAATGTATTACTTGCCCGCAGCTTTAAAAATCTCCAGAGCCTGCTCTAAGAACTCCTCATCTCCCAGACCTGTAATCAGTCCAATGGCCGGAAGTGCAGGTG
>URUZ01000509.1 GCA_900551225.1 uncultured Clostridium sp. | reverse complement strand
ATGGAAGCAGTGTGCAGCACATTAATCAGGTTTTTCTTATAATTTAAAAATGTAGACCCATAGGCCGCAGTGCCCAGCGCCAGAAGCAGCAGCACAGCAATTACAGATGAATTGTCGTTTATAATCTGCCCTATGGGCTTTCTTGTTTTCTCTCTGTCCGTACCCATGTCCGCCTCCCTTATACGCTTCGTTCCCGCTGGATTGCAAGTGCGAAAATGATGATTGCAGCCTTGATAATATTTGATGTGGCAAAGGGGATGCCGTTCATGTTCACAGTGGTTCCGATGAGAACCATGATGAGGCAGCCTGCGATGGAGCCCACGATGTTGGCCTTGCCGCCCTTCATGGAGGTGCCCCCCACAGCCACGCCGGCGATGGCGTCCAGCTCATACAGCTTCCCCAGCTCATTGGGGTCCAGAGCCGCATTCCGGCACATTTCCAGGATGCCGCAGCCCCCGGCCAGCACAGCGGAGATCACGTACACCAGAATAATCACCGCCACAGTCCGGACGCCGGTGAGCCTGGCCGCCCTGGGATTGCTGCCCACGGCCTCCACATATTTGCCCAGCAGCGTCTTTCTCAGCACAAACACGCTGACCAGTATGATGAGCACAAAGAATATGATCTGGATGGGCACCCTGCCCGGGAAACGGTACAGCCCCAGGGTCTTGACCATGGGGTAGCTTCCCAGGACAAATACCGACGATTTGGCCATCAGCACTGTGACGCCGCGCATGACGATCTGCATCACCAGGGTCAGAATCACCGGCTGCACCCCCACGCTGGCAATCAGCCAGCCGTTGAACACGCCCACAGCCGCGCAGGCTGCCAGGGCAATCAGGCACCACACCGCGAAGTTCCCCCCGCTCGTGATTCCCAGGGACACAATGATCCCGCAGAAGGCCATCATGGACCCCGTAGAAATGTCGATTCCGCCGGAGCTGATGACAAAGGTCATGCCCACGGTCATAAACAGTATGGGCGTGGCCTGTTTGATCACCAGCCACAGGGTGTTCAGCGACAGAAAGTTCTTGGTCACCAGCCCATTGAACCCAATGAGCGCCGCCAGCGCAATCACTGCCCCATAACGGATAAAGATCTCCCGGAAGCTCAGTTTTTCCTTTTGTAAATGATCCCCCATCTTTCGTTCCTCCCGCCTTTACATGTCAACTCTTCCGCTGGCAATTACGTTCATGATGGCCTCGGAATTGATCTCCTCGTTTACCAGCTCCCCCACATTCCTGCCGTCGTGGAGAATCACAATGCGGTCGCACTCCCTCACCAGCTCGTCCAGCTCCGAGGATATGTACAGCACGCTGATTCCGCTGTCGGAGATCTGTTTAATCAGCTCCTCAATCTCCCCCTTTGCCCCCACGTCGATTCCGCGGGTAGGCTCATCCAGTATAATCAGGTCGGGGTGGGTGGCAAGCCACCTGGATAGAATCACCTTCTGCTGGTTCCCGCCGCTTAAATCCTTGATCTTGGTGGAGGGGCCAGGGGTCTTGATGGCGATCTTCTGAATGTATTCCATGGCAATCTTCAGCTGTTCCTTCTTATTTAATACCCCCATCCTGCTGATCCCCGGCAGTATGGTCATGGTCAGATTGTCCTGCACCGACATGTAGGGGAAGATCCCTTCCGCCTTCCGGTCCTCAGAGCAGAAGGCCAGCCTGCGCCTGATGGCATCCGCAGGACTTTTAAAACGGACTGCCGTGTTCCCCATGCACACCTCGCCGTCATAGTTCACGTCGTCGCCAAAGATCACCTTGGCCGTCTCCGTTCTCCCTGACCCCAGAAGGCCGGACAGCCCCAGCACCTCGCCCTTGTGGATCTCCAGATTGATCCCCTTCAGCCGGTAATTGGCCTTTTTGACCCCCGTTACCCGGCAGATCACCTCAGACCTCACCTTGGACGGGTCATACTGCTTGCGCTTATTCACCAGCTCACTGGCATCCCGTCCAATCATCAGGGAGATCAGCTTCAGCTTGGGCAGCTGGTCCAGGGGCAGGCAGTCCACATACTCGCCGTCCTTGAAAATGGTGGCCGCGTCGCAGACCTGGTAAATCTCATCCATTTTATGGGTGACAAAAATGGTGGCGATACCCCGGTCCTTCAGGGATTTTACCACGTCAAAGAGCACCTTCACCTCACCTGTGTCCAGGGAGGAGGTGGCCTCGTCCATAATCAGCAGCTTGGTGTTCCTGGACAGCGCACGGGCAATGGACACCATCTGCTGGATGGCCGTACTCTGCATCCCCAGCTGGGCGGTCACGTCAATGTCCACCCCCAGCTCCGCCAGGGCTTTCCCCGCATTCCGGTTCATAGTGTTCCAGTCGATCCTTCCATTCTTCTTAGGGGTATTGCCCAGGTAAATGTTCTCAGCCACACTTAAATACGGGCTCAGGTTCAGCTCCTGAAAGATGGTGCTGATGCCCAGCCTCTGGGCCTCGTCCGTGTTTCTGGGGTTTACCTCCCTGCCGTCAAACCAGAACTCCCCGGCTCCGGGGTCCCTGCGGTAATACCCTGTGATAATCTTGATCAGTGTGGACTTCCCAGCCCCGTTCTCCCCCATGAAGGCCATGACCTCGCCCCTGTGGATCTTAAAATGGACGTCCTTCAGCGCCTTCACCCCGGGAAATGTCTTGGAAATGTTCTTCATCTCAAGCAATACATCGGCTTCCAAATGCAGTCCCTCCTCATTGAATGTTGAAAATGAGTGTGCTATCAGCTATAACACACAGCGGAGCGCACACTCATTTTCTGTCATCATTTATGCCAGCTTTACCATCCTGCCTTCTCCAGCTCTGTGGCTGCATTTTCAGTGGTGAAGAAACGGTCGTTGGCCCAGATCAGCCCGTCCACTTCCATCCCCTGTTCCAATGCGGCAACTACCTGAAGCGCTTGGGGGCCGAGGAGGGGAGAGCACTCGGAGCAGGCGGCCACTCTGCCGTCTATGATCTCCTGCAGCATTGCGGAGCTTCCATCCCCAATGGAAAGCACTGCAATATCCTCTCCGGGCACCAGGCCCATGCCGTCGATGGCCTGCAGGGCGCCGAAGGTCATCTCATCCGAATGGGTGACCACTGCGTCAATCTCATCGCCGTATGCCTGGATCAGATTCTCCATGCACACCTGGGCGTCGGAACGCATGTTGTTGCCCACCTGGGATTCCAGCAGCACAATGTTGTCATGGCCCTTGATGGCAGCCATGAAGCCCTTGGAGCGGTCCATGGCTGTTGTGGAGCCGGGCGCGCCGAAGATCTCAACTACATTGCATCTGTCAGGATAATTCTCAATGAGCCACTCAGCGCACCACTGCCCCTCAGCCTCAGCGTTGGAGCGGATGGCGGTCACATAGTCCTCACCGGGTGTGCCGTTGGCGGAGCGGTCCAGAAGAATCACCGGAACCCCCGCCTTCTTGGCTGCTTCCAGGGCCGGAACCAGCCCCTCTTCCTCCTTTGGCGGCAGCAGCAGGTAGTCGATATCCTGGGCCAGCAGGTCGTTTACATTGGAAATCTGGGTTGCGGTATCATTCTTTGCCTCATTCCATACCACCTCAAAGCCTGCGCCCTCAAATGCCTGCAGCACGCTGTTGGTCTCCGCGATGCGGAAGGCGTTGGTGTAGTGCATCTGGGCCAGTCCCACTTTCTTGCCCTTGCCGAAGTCAGCGGGCAGTCCCTCCAATGCCTTGCTTAG
>URUZ01000508.1 GCA_900551225.1 uncultured Clostridium sp. | reverse complement strand
CGGCCCCTCCGCTGTCCTCCCCACCCCAACCTCCTTCTTTTCGCGGCCAACACCCCAGCCAACGTCCGCGTACCTTTACACGCCTAAATCCCCCTTAAAGCATTTCCATATAAGCCAGTACCCGGTCTGCGATCTCCATGCCAACATAGACCAGCACCCCCAGAATGACCAGGGATATCACCAGGAACACCAGTTTATACATCAGGTAAGCCCTGGAGAAGTCCCTCAGCTGGTTCTCCTTCTTGCCGTATGCCTTGGTCAGCAGGTAGATCCAGCCCACAATTGGAATGTTCATGCACATGAAGGTGAAAAACCATTCTCTGGGGGGCAGGCTGTAGGCTTCTGGGGGCCCGGCCGGTTCTTCCTCCGGCTCCGGCGGGTCCTCGGCACCCAGCTGGGCCAGCCGTTCCCGCATCCAGTCCAGATCCGCCGGCCCGCCTGATGTGTGTGGGAGGGGAGCCGATGGATCTGGGACAGAGACTGACTTCCATGGGGGGACTGCCGGTTTCCCCTGGGCGACTGCCGGTTTCCCCTGGGGGACTGCCGGTTTCCCCTGGGGGACTGCCGTCTTTCCCTGAGCTGCAGCCGTCTTCCCTAAGGCGGTGGCTGGCTTTCCCTGGCTGGCTGACGGTTTCCCAGGGACGGCGGCAGGCCTTCCTGAGGCGGGAGCCGCTTTTCCGGGGACAGGGCGGGAGTCTGTGTATTTGTAATTCTTATTTGTCATCGCTTCCTCTGCCTCCCGGTCCGTAGAATTCCATGTTGTTCCATTTAAACTGTTCACTGTTCAGCCGTGACTGGAGGCTCTGCTGCTGCGCCTGTACCTGCTGCTGTTCCAGCGCTTCTTGGGAAGCCCTGGCCGCTGCCTCCTCGTCCTTACGTTTCTGCCATTCCTGGGCAGTGGGCAGTGTGGTGATCCGGCTGATGGCGGCATCCAGGCGGCTGGAATATTCCTGCTGGCTGGGGCTGTCCGCCACAAGGGGCAGCTTGCTGATGGCATTCTGGGCGAGGGCAGAGGCATCGGTCTGCTGATACTGCAGTTCCTCTACCGCGGTCAGAGCCTGAAGGAATTCATTCCAGCGGGTCTCCTTCTCCAACTGCTCCCTGTGTTTCTGGGCATCCTCCTCCGCCTTCTCCCTGGCCCTGGCATCTTCTATGGCTTTCTGCTGCTCGTACATGGTAATGGTATCGCTCATCTGGGCGATGGTGGCCTCGAATTCATCATACTTGGCCTCCACCCGCTCCAGCAGTTCTGCCCGCTGGTCGCCGTCATCCAGCAGCGGCAGCCTGGATGTGATGGTCTGGTACCTGTTTTTCACATCATATGTATCCTCCACCGTGTTGATGGTTTTGGCCTCAAACTCGCTGATGGCGGTGTTCAGCTCCTCAGCCAGCTTCTGCTGCTCTTTGTCGTGAAGGCTCTGCTGCGCACGGAGTTCTGCGGTGGTGCTGAAATAGTCCACGATTCCGCTCTTTGCGTCCGCCCGCTGCTCCACTGAATCCGGTGCTTCCCAGTCCAGCGGTTCCAGGCCCTGGTGAATCTGATTCATGATATTTTTCCATATTTTACCAGCGTATGTGCTTCCATATACCCCGGGCATATCCCTGGGAATGTCGTAGCCCACCCACACCGCTGTGGTGTAGTAGCGTGTGTAACCGCAGAACCAGGTATCACGGCTGGAGTTGGTGGTTCCCGTCTTTCCTGCCGCAGGCATGCCGCCGTCCAGGGACAGGCCGCGCCCGGTGCCGTAGGGCGCTGTCAGAGTACCCTTTAAAATGTCGGTCAGCATAAATACCGAGTCTTCCCGGTAGACCTGTCGGGCAGTCTCCTTCATATTCCTGGTTATGTCTCCGTCATGTTCGTGCTCAATCCGTACAATGCAGGTGCGGTCATTGTAAACGCCTTTGTTGGCCAGAGTGCTGTAGCCCTTGGCCATGTCCACCACCCGCAGACCGTTGGTAAAGCCGCCGATGCTGAGGGACGGTACCTCGTTGTCCACATAGGAGATCTTCTGGAAATCCATCTCCCCCAGATAATTCAGGCCGTAGCCAACCCCAATGTCCTCCAGCACCTGCCAGGCCACTGTGTTCAGGCTTCGGTTAAGGGCTTCGCGGATGGTCACGGGTCCGTAATAATGTCCGCCGCTGTTGGATGGCCCGTCCTCCCACTTATGATCATTCACCACCCTGGTGGGGTAGTATTCGCCCGTGTCAAATGCGGGGCCATAGTCGATCAGGGGCTTGATGGTGCTGCCAGGCTGCCGTGCACTTAAATAGGCCCGGTTGAACTGGTCGTCGCTTCCCCGGCCGCCCACGATAGCCGTCACATAATTGGTCTGGTTGTCCACAATGACGCCTGCGCCCTGAAGGGCGAATTTCCCATTGTCCTGCAGCTCGGTGTATGCGGACAGCCCCTGGTCAATGGACTGCTGCAGCTGTTCCTGCATAGCGCTGTCCAGGGATGTATAGATCTTGTAGCCACCGGCCCGTATCAGGTCGGATTTCTGGCTGTAGACGGACTGGTACTGTTCCATGTATGCCGTATAATCTTCCTTGTCCTTGAATACATACTGGAACTGGAAATCGTCCAGTTTCATCAGTTCCAGGGCCGCGCAGTGTATGGCATAGCTGCTCTGGTAATTCTCATCCGTTCCCTCAGACAGCTCCTGAACAATACTTAAGGGAGCAGCCACCGCTTTCTCATATTCCTCCTCTGTCAGGCCGCCGATCTCCAGCATACTCTTGAGCACGTCGTTGCGTTTCTCCAGGGAGGCCTTCGGATGGGCAATGGGATCATAGGCGGAGGGACTGTTGCTGATTCCCACCAGAGTGGCCGCCTCATGGAGCTTTAAATCCTCTGCATCCTTGCCGAAATAATAGCGGCTGGCTGCCTGTACCCCATAGCATTGGTGGCCGTAGAAGTTGGTGTTACAGTAAAACTCCATAATGTCCGCCTTGGAGTATTTCTTTTCAACTTCCGGGGCCAGAAGCATTTCTACCACTTTGCGGGTGAAGGTCTGTTCCTGGGTCAGATATGTGTTCTTGATCACCTGCTGCGTGATGGTGCTGCCCCCCTGGGTCACGTGGCCGTTGTGCTTGATCAGGGCCAGTCCCGCGCGGAAGGTGGCGATCCAGTCCACGCCCGTGTGGCTCTTAAAACGCCGGTCCTCCTGGGCAATGTATGCATTTTGCAGGTTCATGCTGATGTGGCTGATATCCACATATTCATAGTGGCCTGCGTTGATCAGGCCGATTTGTTTTCCATCCTTGTCATAGACCACAGTGTCCGACAGCATCGAGAAGTCCTGCCGTTCCATCTGAGCCAGCTTATCATATGCAATCTGGCGGCATTCGTCCAGCTCCGGTTTTATCTTTACGTAGATAACAGAAACTGTAATGATCCCACAGATAATGCCCGCCGTCAGCACTGCCAGCAGCGCTTTCAGCAGCCATCCCAGAACTCCCAGGATGGTTACAAACAGCTGGACAGCTGCCCGGACGGCTTTGACAAAGACGCGTTTGAATGTTTCCATCTTCAATACGTCCTCCCTGTAAAGGCATTCAGGAAACTATTTCCAGAACGCCAGGCTATTGTTATTATAAGTCAGTTTGCGGGAATTTGGTAGTGAAATTTTGTGGAGCGGGGGGCAGGGGAAAAATGCTGTTGAGATCTGAATGGAAAAATGCTCAGGACATATTATAACAGGTGAGG
>URUZ01000507.1 GCA_900551225.1 uncultured Clostridium sp. | reverse complement strand
CCACGGCACCAACCGCACCATGTATCTGGCAGGGGAGGTCTGCCGCTACACATGGAACCAGCCCGGCTCCTGTACGGCCATGGGGGAGCTGCAGGCTGCAGTTCTGGCTTCTCAGCTGGAGATCTTGGATGAAGTGACGTCCAGGCGCAGGGCTGTATCAGAGGAATACGGGCGGCGTCTTCAGCCGCTGGAGAATAAGGGGATTGCAAGACTTATGAAAGTCCCGGATTATGCGGAGCCCAATGGCCATATATTCTATCTGCGGTTTGAAACGGAGAAGCTGAGGGACTATGTGATGGACTTTTTAGGGAACAGGGAGATCGAGAGCAAGACCCATTATGTGCCTCTTCACATGTCGCCTCAGGGGAGGCGGATGGGTTGCCATGAGGAGGATTTAAAAGGAGCTGCAAACTGTTATAAAACCCTGCTCCGCCTGCCCATCCACGGACAGATGAGCGGGGAACAGGTGGAGTTTGTATCCGAGATGGTCCTGAAAGCGTGTGGGGCGGAGGCGTAAAGGATGACATATGATTTTGGGATTGTGATACCGGTTTACCGGTCCAGGGAGTCGGTTAAGGAGCTGGTCCGGCAGCTGGAACGGGCCTTTCTTCCGGATATCACCATCAGGATCTGCCTGGTGGATGACAGCGATGACATAGGGACAGCCAGTTATCTGAGGGAGAATTGTATGAGGCCTGAGGTGACGCTGGTGGAGCTGGACGGAAACTTCGGCCAGCAGGCTGCTATTTTGTGCGGGCTGAGGCACATGGGCCCCTGCCGGTTCTATGGAACGATAGACGATGATATGGAACAGCCGGTAAGGATACTGAGACAGCTGTATGAGCAGGTGAAGGCCGGGTATGACCTGGCCTATGGAATTCCAGAATATGGGGATTCTGTCTGCGGCGGGCAGCCCCCAAGCCACGGGCAGCCCCCAGTCCCCAGGCACCCCCAAAACAATACACGCCCCATATACCGCAGATTAGGAAGCAGGCTGCGGGACGTGATGTTTTCATACCTGATCGGCGCACCGGGGGGAATCCGGGTCAGCAGCCTGCGGGCCATGAAGGCCCAGGTGGTAAACGATGCCCTTGGATTCGGCGGAAATGCCGGCGGCTTCTTCTATCTGTCGGCCGCGGCACTTAAGGGAGCCAGGAAAAACGGCAGGCGCTTACATATAAAAAATCTATATTATACCCCCGCGGCCAGACGCCAGGGGAAAAGCGGGTACAGCTTAAGCAAATTGCTGAAACTGTACGGCTGCATATTCTGGCGCTATGGGCTGAATATGGACAGTTTGGGACAGAAAAAGGAGGCATATAAGATAAAGGACATGGTACATGGTGAAAAACTTATGATATTAGGAGGTTCCAACTGCCAGCTTCATGGGGCGGAACGGGCAAATGCCATGGGAGTGGATACGGTGCTGGCGGATTATACAGCCAACCCTCCGGCTGCGTCTGTGTGCCGGATACATGAGCGGATCAGCACATTTGACATAGAAGCCTGCATCAAGGCGGCAAAAGAGCATCAGGTTACAGGGGTCATGACCATGGGGACGGACCAGCCTGTGTACACAGCGGCCCGAATCTGCGGGGAACTGGGGCTTCCTGGGATGCTGACAGAGGAGCAGGCATTTTCTGTTACCAACAAAAAACGGATGAAGGAGATCCTGACCCAGGCGGGAATCCCCACGGCAAAGTACAGGATTGTGGACAGCGGCACAGCAGCAGAGGATCTGAAATGCATGAAGCCTCCCCTTGTGATCAAACCCCTGGATTCACAGGGGCAGAGGGGGATCTACAAGCTGTGGTCAGCCGGGGAGGTCCTGGGGCATCTGGAATCTACGCTCTCATTTTCGCGGTGCAGCGAAGCCCTGGCGGAGGAATTCTATGACAGCGATGAGGTGACGGTCAGCGGCTGGATTGGGGACGGAACCCTGTATATCCTGACAGTGACGGACCGCCTTCTGTACCCTGACCAGACCCATATCGGGGTGTGCACCGGGCACAGGTTCCCATCTGTCCATATGGACCAGTATGAGGAGATCCGGGATATCAGCTGCAATGTGGTGAAGGCCTTTGGGCTGACGGAAGGCCCTTTTTATCTCCAGCTGCTGATTGGGAAGCAGGGAATCCTGGTGAACGAGCTGGCCTGCAGGATCGGAGGGGCTTTTGAGGATGTATTTATACCATGGATATCCGGGTTTGATATTCTGGGGGCAGTGCTGGATGGCGCCCTTGGCCGTAAGGTGGACGTGAGCGCCCTGAAGGGATACCGGGCGGACAGCCAGGATAAATGCGCGGCCGTTCAGCTCCTATTCGGCGGTCCGGGAAAAATCGGATCTATGACCCCGCTCCAGGAGCTTTTAAGCCTGCCGGGCGTGGTGGACGCAGGCTATAATTACAGTCCGGGGCAGATGATCCCGGTGATGGAAAATGCCACGGCGCGGCTGGGGCACGCGGTAATCTGCGGTACCCGGGACAATATTAAGGATCTGGTGGACGGCTTCTACAGCAGGATTTCGGTGCGGTCGGATACCGGGGAAGAGCTGATACGCAGGTTCTATCCGTAGAGCGTGTTTGGAACAGAAAGGAAGGACATCATTGGGTAAACACAGAATGATTGCGGCGTTGTGCCTGGCCGGTTTGCTGCTGGCAGCAGGCGGCTGCGGGAAAAAGGAGCAGGAGTCCATTGGGATTGCCGAGCAGTTTGGCATCGCCTATGCCCCCCTGCAGATTATGAAGGAAAAGAAGTTTCTGGAGGAGAAGCTGCCGGGGGTGGAGATCAGCTGGAAACAGTTCGGCGGTCCCACCGGAATCCGGGAAGGCATGGTAAACGGTGAGATTGATTTCGGATTTATGGGCGTTTCCCCGGTTCTGATCGGAATTGACAATGGGATGCAGTGGCGTTATGCGGCAGGACTCAGTTCCAATGAGGTGGCTGTGGTTACTTCCAGGGATGGAGTGGAGTCTCTCCGGGATCTGACGGACAAGGACCGTATTTCCATACTTTCCCCTGCCTGTACCCAGCATGTGCTGCTGTGTATGCTGGCGGAGCAGCAGCTGGGGGATGCCCATGCCCTGGACAGCCGGCTGGTGTCCATGAACCACCCGGATTCTGTAAATGCACTGCTCTCGGGAACTGAGATCACGGCCCATGTATCCACGCCGCCTTACATTTCCCAGGAGACAGAAGGAGGCGCCAGGGTGATCGCCACCGGTGAGGAGATCATGGGGGAGCCGTTTACCTTTATTACCTGCGTGGCCATGGAGGCGTTTTATGAGGAGCACAGGGAGTATTACGATGCATTTCAGGAGGCGCTTCAGGAGTCGGTGGACTATATCAATGAGAACCGGCAGGAAGCAGTCCGGCTGCTGGCTCCGGTATACGGGATATCCGAAGCCCAGCTGGAGGAACAGATGGGGTATAACGGTACCATTTACTCCACAGAACTGAATGGGGTGGGGCATTTCAGCAGACGGATGCAGGAGATGGGATTTATCAGCCAGGACAGGCCCATGGAAGATATGGTGTTTGATAATGTAATTTATCATTAATTTTGAAAAACAGGAGTTATAAAATGCGCAAGAGGAAAAAATGGCTGGAGCGTCTGGGCTGGATTGCCCTGCTGCTGGTTGTGTGGGAGGGGAGCGTTAAGGTGCTGCATGTGTCCCCGCTGCTGTTTCCGTCGGGGGAGGAGGTGGCCCACACCTTG
>URUZ01000506.1 GCA_900551225.1 uncultured Clostridium sp. | reverse complement strand
CAGTAATCCACATGCCATTGAATTCTGCCAATATTTTTATATGTTTTCAAAAAATAGAACCAATTTTCAGCACACATCCCAGCTTAGCTCTACGCGTCCGCCTGCTAAGACTTCTGCTCATCTAAATTCCACCCCCAATTCTCAGTCAACCGCCTATATTGGATTATTTTCTGCATAACTTGTTTTTAAAATCATATATTTTCTGATCAACCTCGTTTTAATCCAGCTTTTTGCACAATCAATCGCGTGTTTTCACTATATAATCTAGCTAAATGTTTGTGCATTATCCCATTTTTTTATATTTTGGATATATTTTTTTAATACTTGTATTGTAATATACATTTTTCAGTGATATAATGTGGTACATAAATTTAAAATCTTGTATTTATACATACATCTTTTTGAATTTACAAAAATAGCAAAAACGATTGAAAGGAGTTCATTTCATGTCAAACAACACGCAAGAAACCAATGGGACAGAATTGAAACGAAAGCTGGGATTAGGCACTGCCATCGCACTGGGCGTGGGAACAACCATCGGTTCCGGTATTTTTTCATCTGTGGGCGAGGTCGCAGGGGCGGCCGGGTCCGGGCTGATGGTCATCCTGTCATTTTTAATCGGAGGACTGATCATGATTCCCCAGAACCTGCTTTACACGGAATATTCCACCGCAATCCCTGAGGACGGACTCTTCGTTGCTTATTTGAGAAGAGCCGGCTGGCCCTTTATGTCCTTCCTGTCCGGGTGGCTGTCCTTCTGGTCCACAGATCCCACAGGCATTGCCATCTCCTCCCTGGCAGTTGCCAACTATCTGGCCTTTTTCACCGGTTTTGACCAGCTGGTGGTGCGTATGGTTGCTGTGGGAATCATCATTTTGTTCACTGCCCTTCACATGATCAAGATGGAGGCCGGGGCAAAGTGGCAGAACTTTATCACCATGTTCAAGGTGCTGCCCTTTATGATTCTCATCGGAATGGGCCTGTTCTATATGAGGGGTGAGACCATGATGCAGCCCGCGGCTGTGGGCGCTCCCGCAGGCATCGCCGCACTGCTGGCCGGTATCTCAGCAACCACATGGTCCTATGACGGCATGCAGTCGGCATGCGTGATGGGCGGCGAGATTAAAAATCCCAAGCGGAATATGCCCATAGCCCTGATCTCCACTGTCATTGTCATCACCTTGCTCTACACCGCATTATCCATGGCAGCCGTGGGACTGCTCCCTGCCGCTGAACTGGCGGCCTCAGATGCCCCCATCGCCGCAGCCGCTTCCAACATCCCCATGATCGGCAAGTCCGCAGGCATCATCGCCGCTGTCCTGGCTGTTATCGTGGTTACCGGCTCTGTGTCCAGCCTGATTATGTTCCAGGCACGCATCGAGTACAAGATGGCGCAGGAAGGCATGTGGTTCAAATCCTGGGCAAAGGTTCATCCCAAGTGGGAGACCCCCTATGTCTCCATGCTGTGGCAGAGCGGTTTTGCCATTGTCCTGGTATTTGCCAGCTCCATCAACGACCTGCTGGGCTATTTCACGGTAATCTGCCTGTTGAGAAATATTGTCACATTTGTAGCGGTATTCAAGCTACGCACCATGGATGATTACAAGCCCACCTATCAGATGCCCTGCTGGCGGCTGATGGCCCTGCTGGCAATTGTGCCCACCGCGATCCTGCTGGTTTCCACCTTCGTATGGACCCCCGGGCCCAGCGTTATCGCAGCTGTTGTGGCAATCGGCACCGGATATCCGGTTTACATCTATTTTAAGAAGAAAAATGGTATTATGGCTCACACCGGACGATAGTCATACATAAACGCAACCACAGGAATAAAGGAGATTAGGACAATGGATTTTAAGATTTCAAGAGAAGCGCTGTTTAGCTGGTGTTCCATACCATGGCAGGAACTGGAGAAGCAGCCGGATCTAAAGACAAAGCTGGTCATCAAAGAGGACCGCCGCTCCATGATGGAAATGATTGGCAATATGATGGCTGAGGAAGTCATACACAACAACCAGGCGGGCCGGCCCACAAAATGGATTCTACCGGCAGGCCCCACCGACGAGTATGATATTTTCATCGGCCGTGTCAACAGGGAGCGCATCAGCCTTCAGAACCTGTGGGTTTTCCATATGGATGATTTCCTGGATTGGGAGGGGCGTCCCTTCCCGGTAGCAGATACCTACGAAAGCCTGGAAGGCACCATGAACGCCTGCTTTTACGGGCGCATTGACAAGGAATTAAATGTACCGGAGAAGCAGCGTGTCTGGCCGCGCATCAACGATCTGGACTATGCCGACAACCTGTGCCGGGAGCTGGGCGGCATTGACACCATATGGGCCGGGGTGGGCTGCAAGGGCCTGGTAGCCTTCTGTGAACCGCCCCGCCGTTACACCTGCCGCCTCTCCATCGACGAATACGCCCGATCTAAAACGCGGGTAGTGGAACTGAATGAGGATACAGTGGTTGCGCTCAGCCAGCGCAGCTTCGGCGGCTGTTATGACCGGGTTCCGCCCAAAGCCATCACCCTGGGTTTTCAGACGATCCTCTCCGCCAAGCGAGCGGTCTACATGATCGCCACCGGCTCCTGGAAGCAGACAGTGGTCCGGGTCGCTCTGTTCAGCGGACCTACCCTGGAGTACCCCATCACCCTGCTTCCCAAATACATCCCGGATGTGACACTGTGCTGCAACATTGACACCGCGGACCACCCCATGTCCCATGAACTCAAAGGATGGTGATTATATGAGCAAAATCGAGGCAGTTGTACTAAACAGCCACGGCGTAGGGCAATACGCCTACACAGACCATATGCCGGTTTGGGGCGAAACCCTCTGCGTGTCCAGGTGGCACGTGGCCGAGGACGGCGGTAAAGGCTCCAACGTGTCCGTGGCCCTGGGCCGCCTGGGCATCCCAACAGCGTACATCGGCAAGGTGGGAAATGATCCCTGGGGCGATCTTGGGGAAAAATGGATGCGGGATGCAGGGGTGGACACCACCTTCCTGTACCGCACAGATGAAGTCTCCACAGGAACAGGCCTGATCCTCATTGGGCCGGATGGCCAGAACACCATTATAGACGGGGACAGCTCCAGCGTGAAGCTGACGTTTGACGAGGTAAAGCAGGCGTTGGATGCGCTGAAGGGCGCCAGCCTGTTCCTCACCGGTTTTGAGGTACCGGAGCAGCTGGCCCTGGCTGCAGCCAGGTACGCTAAAAGCCTGGGCATGGCCACCCTGCTGAACCCCAGCCCCCTTCCCGGGGAACCCATGGGGCTTATTGATTACATCGATTACCTGTTTATCAACGAGGTGGAGGGCCGGTACATTCTGGATCTCCCCCAGGATGCTCCCATTGCCCCCCAGGCTATGATGAATGAGATCCAGAAGAAATACGGCGTGCCCCACATTATCATGACTCTTGGCAGCGACGGCAGCGCTGTGCTGGATGGAGACAGCTTCTGGAGAGTAGAGCCGGTACAAGTGGAAAATATTGTAAATACAGCCGGCGCAGGAGATGGCTTTATGGCCGCCACAGCAGCACAGCTGGCTCTGGGCAAAGATCTAAAAGCGGCCACCCACTGGGCCAGCAGATATGCCGCCCTCACTGTGACTATAGATGGGACCATTCCAGCTTATAGGCCTATGGATGAGGTGGAGGCGTATATGCGTAGTATATCTGAAGGGTGATAAGGCGCGGAAAGGGGGACGCGGGCGGAGTTAGGTGCATCCGTCCGTGAGAGGCAGGAGCTGTGGGCGGGGAGGCTCGGGGA
>URUZ01000505.1 GCA_900551225.1 uncultured Clostridium sp. | reverse complement strand
CCCAGGCAGTGGAGCGCATCGGTATGCCCGAGGCGCAGATCGTGCTGTCCCAGGCCGTGACCTATGTGGCCACGGCGCCCAAGAGCAACGCGGCCTGCCAGGCCGTGGCAGCGGCCCATGCGGCGGTGGCGGGCCAGCGGACCATGCCTGTGCCCGTGCACCTTCAGGACAAGCACTACAAGGGGGCTGAGAAGCTGGGGCACGGGGCCGGCTATCAGTATGCCCACGACTTCCCCAAGCACTATGTAAAGCAGCAGTATCTGCCCGACGGCATGGAGGGGACCGTGTTCTACCAGCCCTCGGACAATGGGTATGAGCGGCAGATTAAGCGGCACATGGAGTGGCTTAAGGAGGAGCCGGATTCGGCGAAGATGTAATGATGATGAGACGAGAGAAGAAACGGCTGATCGTGCTGTCCCTGGATGCGGTGGGCAGCATCGACCTGCCGTATATGAACACGCTGCCCCATTTCCGGGCATTTTTTAAACGGGCCGCGGGCTGCGAGCAGGTACAGAGCGTGTACCCCAGCCTGACTTATCCTGCCCATACCAGCATTATGACCGGGCTGTATCCGGTTCACCACAGGATTGTGAATAACCATAAGATCCAGCCTGAGAAGCGCAAGCCGGACTGGTTCTGGCAGCGCCGCTATATCCGGGGAACCACGCTGTACGATGAGGCCAGGAAGAGCGGGCTGAAGGTGGCGGCCCTGCTGTGGCCGGTGACCGGCAAAGCCAGGATCCGTTACAATCTGCCTGAGGTGTGGGCCAACCAGCCCTGGGAGAACCAGGTGTCTGTCAGCCTTGCCAATGGCACACCCGGATATCAGATCAGCCTGTACCGACGGTTCGGCCACATGGTGGATGGGGTGAAACAGCCCAGGCTGGACAATTTCGTGCAGTCCTCCCTTCTGTACACCCTGCGCAGATACCAGCCGGATGTGGTATTTGCCCATCTGACGGACGTGGACACCAACCGCCATACCTTCGGTGTGTCGGTGCCCGGAATCCAGGATGCTCTGGGACGCCATGACCGGCGCCTGGGGGAGCTGCTGAGCCTGCTGGACAGCATGGGCTGGGAGCAGAGGACCAATGTCGTGGTGCTGGGGGACCACTGCCAGAAGGATGTGTCCATGGCTGTTTACCCCAACTACTGGTTCCGGAAAAAAGGCTGGCTCACTGTGGAGAAGGGCGTGGTGAAGGAGTGGCGGGTGCTGGCCAGGGAATGCGACGGGTCCTGCTACATTTACTTAAAGAACCGGAAGGACCGGGCGCTGGCGGAGGAAGTGCGGCAGTGGCTGAACAGGTGGAAGCTGGATGAGAGCTCTGGCCTGGAGCAGATCTTTGAACAGCCCCGGATCAGTATGCTGGGAGCCAACGGGGATTGTACCTTCATGCTGGAGGCCAGGGACGGCTATTTCTTTCAGAATGAGTGCATGGTGCCATGGCAGCAGGCGGGGTACGGCAGCGGGCTTCACGCGGGGACCCACGGATACCTGCCTGATAAGGCGGATTACCAGACCATCTTCTTTGGGGCAGGCCCGGATTTCCAGCCGGGAGCCAGGATCCAGAGCATGAGTCTGGTGGACGAAGGACCTCTTCTTGCCCGGGTTTTGGGCGTCAGTCTGGGCGAAACCGATGGCAAAGTGCCGGACGGCCTCCTAACCTTGTAGAAATGTAAAGAAATAGCTTTACATTTTTCAGTAATGAAGTATATAATAGACCTATGCAAGATGTGTCGGCGGCCATTTCCATGCCGCCGGCAGTCCGTTTTTCAAAATGGATTCTTGAATCTTTGATAACCCCCATACCTAAGACAGTTGAATAAAATAGCAATGTATTTTAAGCCATGCCGGATCTCCTTCTAAAGGCAGGCTTGTTGTGCGATGATAAGGAGAATTAATATGCGCGAAAAACTACAGACATTGCCGGTCGCCCAGCTGCGTGAATTGGCGAAGGCCCAAGGCTTAAAGGGCACCAGCAGCATGCGCAAAACAGAGCTGATAGAGATGCTCTGCGACCAGGCGGAAAAAGATCCACAGACAAAGCCGGTTCAGACGGAGAGCGCGGCCCCTGCCCCTGTCCAGACGCGGGAACCCGCGCCCCAAGCAGCTAAAGCCCCAGACCATGAAACGGTGCAGGCGGCCAGAACTCCTGAGCGCGAGCCGGCGCAGGCAGCAGCCAGAAACTCTGAGCGTGAACCGGCGCAGGCGGCAGCCAGAACCCCTGAGCGTGAACCGGTGCAGCAGGCCCCCAGGAACCAGGACCAGCAGCGCACACAGCGCAGTAATTCCGGCGGTTACGACAACCGTTCGGGCGATAACAGAAGGAATAACCGTCCATATGACAAGAATATGCAGAACAAGGGAAACGGGGGACGTTATTACAATAATTCCCAGACTGCATCCCAGACTGCGGCGGCCTCAGTTCCGGCGGCTTCCGCTGCAAACAGCGAAGAGAGAAGCTTCCGCCCTGATTCCAAGAATGACGCTACAGGTCTGTCCAACCAGGATCTGACGGACCTGGACAGCGGCTGTGAGGCCAACGGCATCCTGGAGGTTATGCCCGACGGATTCGGTTTTATCCGCTGTGAGAACTTCCTTCCAGGTGAAAATGACGTCTATGTTGCGCCATCCCAGATCAGGCGTTTCAACTTGAAGACAGGGGACATCATCAGCGGCAACCGCAGAGTGAAAACCGCCACGGAGAAGTTCGCCGCGCTGCTGTTCATCCGCACTGTCAACGGCTACCCCTTAAGCGCCACGGAGGCCAGACCCAACTTCGAGGATCTGACGCCCATATTCCCCAACAAGCGGCTTCACATGGAGTGCCCCAGCGAGCGCACTTCTGTGGCAATGCGTGTGCTGGATCTGCTGGCGCCTATCGGAAAGGGCCAGCGCGGCATGATCGTTTCCCCGCCAAAGGCAGGTAAGACCACCCTGTTAAAGCAGGTTGCCAAGGCAGTCACCACCAACAATCCGGACATGCATCTGATGATTCTGCTGATCGACGAGCGGCCTGAGGAAGTAACCGACATCAAGGAGGCCATCGTAGGCCCCAATGTGGAGGTGATTTATTCCACATTTGACGAGCTGCCTGACCGCCATAAGCGGGTGTCGGAGATGGTAATCGAGCGGGCCAAGCGCCTGGTGGAGCATGGACGTGACGTGATCATTCTGCTGGACAGCATCACCCGTCTGGCAAGAGCCTACAACCTGACTGTGGCGCCCAGCGGACGCACCCTGTCCGGAGGCCTGGACCCGGCGGCCCTGCACATGCCCAAACGTTTCTTCGGCGCAGCCCGGAACATGCGGGAGGGCGGCAGCCTGACGATCTTGGCCACCGCGCTGGTGGAGACGGGAAGCCGTATGGACGATGTGGTGTACGAGGAATTCAAGGGTACCGGCAATATGGAGCTGGTGCTGGACAGAAAGCTGTCTGAGAAGCGCATTTTCCCGGCCATAGATATATTAAAGTCAGGCGCCAGAAGGGACGACCTGCTGCTGAGCAGGGAAGAGGCGGAGTGCGTGGACAGCATCCACAAGGCCACCAACTCCTTGAAGCCGGAAGATTCTGTGGAAAAGATCCTGGATCTGTTTGCAAAGACCAGGAGTAACCGGGATTTTGTGGAGATGTCTAAGAAAATTAGGTTCTTTTAGAGTGATGAGCTGTGAAAAAATGGAGTTGATATGACTTTGTTTTTTCACAGCTTTTTGTTGGAAATGGGGATTTAGGCGCGAATGGGTACGCGGGCGAAGTTAGATGCATCCGTCTGTGAG
>URUZ01000504.1 GCA_900551225.1 uncultured Clostridium sp. | reverse complement strand
TGATGAGGCACATTATTTCGGCGGAGAGCAGCCGCTGTACACTTCTGAGATCCATGTTCTCAGCTGCATTGGGGACAACGTCGGATTCTGCGCCTCGGACATTGCCAGGACTTTGGGCGTTACACGGGGAGCTATCTCCCAGATGCTGAAGAAGCTTGAGAAAAAGGGGTATCTGACCAGGGAGGCAGACCCGGACAACAAGCTGCGGTTCATTCTGGGACTGAGCGCCAAGGGCGTGAAAGCCTATGAAAAGCATCTGGAGTACCATTCCTATCTGGAGTCCATGATCAGGGAGCTGACGTCGGATGCTAAGGGCGGTGAGCAGGAGATTATCTGCTGCTTTCTGGCCCGTCTGGAGAAAAGGCTGCTGCCTGAGTCGGGTGAGGACGGCGTGAAGAGCGGCCTGCTGCCGGGCAGGGAGGAGATGCGGCAGAAGCGGACCGGGAGAGAACCGGAACAGCAGTGAATACCATAAGGAGGGGGATATCATGAGAGAGGCCATCACAGTTATCGGAGGAGGAAACGGGGGACATGCCATTGCAGCGGATCTGACACTGCGGGGATTTGACGTGTGCCTGTATGAGGACGCCAGGTTCGCGGGGAACATGGAGAAGGTGTTTAAAGAGAAGAAGATCCACCTGGAAGGTGCCGCAGGCAGCGGGACTGCCTGTCTAAAGCAGGTGACTTCAGACTTGAAGGAGGCCATGGAGGGGGCTGGGATTGTCCTTGTGGCAGTGCCAGCATTTGCCCATAAGGCCACGGCTGAGGCCATGGCGCCCTATGTGGAGAAGGGGCAGACCATAGTGTTCCTGCCGGGCACCTTCGGAAGCCTGCTGCTGTGGAAGCTCCTGAGGGACCAGGGCAGAACCGGTGACGTGACTGTGGCGGAGACACACACCCTGCCCTATGCCACCAGACTTGCCGGCCCCGGACAGTCCATGATCATGAGCTGCTTCAGGCCGCTTAAGATAGGGGTGCTGCCCGCAAAGCGGACAGCGGAGACGGTGGAGAGGCTGAGCCCTGTCTACGACTGCCTGGAACCGGTGGAAAATGTGATCGCCTGCGGCTTAAACAGCCTGAATCCCATTATCCATGTGCCGGGGTGTATCCTCAATGCGGGAAGAATTGAGTATGCCCAGGGGGAGTTCTTCTATTATACGGAAGGCTTTACCAGATGCGTGGCCAGGGCCACGGATGCCATTGACAAGGAGCGCATAGGGATGCTTAAAGCCATTGGCTGCGGATGGGATATCGCGGCCCACGGAATCGGAAGTACGGTGGAGACTGACGATGTGTTCGAGGCAGTGGCCCACAATCCCAGCTTTGCTAAGATCAAGGGGCCGGCGGATTTCGGCAACCGGTATTTCCAGGAGGACATTCCCTACGGCCTCGCCTCCTGGGTGAAGATGGCTCATGTGCTGGGCGTTCCCTGCCCCACCATGGATGCCATGGTACAGCTTGGAACCGTCCTTCTTGGGAAGGACTGCATGACAGTTGGATATGGGCCGCAGGACTGGGGGATTGACGGCATGGATACAGGGCGGCTTTTGGGCTATCTGAGTATGGGGTGAGTATTTTTTAGAATAAGACATACTGATGTCCCATTCCCCATGATATAATGTGAACACTTGGTGATGTAATATCGAACCTAGTGAGAACTTAGTATAATAAGAATAAAAAGGAGGATGGCAGTATGCCGTTTACTGAAATATGCATTTACCAGGTTAAACCCCAGAAAGTGGATGAGTTTGAAACATTGATGCTTGAAGTGAAGGCGTTTTTTGAAAAGCAGGAAGGGCTCAGTCTGCTCCGGCTTGTCAAAAGAGGATATCATATAGACTTGGAACAGATCAGGGAGGGACTGCCCCCGAAACAGATCACCCGGATTGTAAAAAGTGTTAAGTATATGCTATTCTGGGAATTTGATACAAAAGAGAACTATGGAACAGCTCAGAAAAATCTGTACGACAGTTATTGGAAGTCCATTGAAAGGTGTCTGATTGTGCCCCATGATAAATATTTAGGGGAGGCCTTGTTTTAAGAGATGACAATATGCAGATAGACAGGCTGATTCAAATGGTGTTTCTCTTACTAAGCCGGGAAAAGATAACTGCCGGGCAGCTGGCAGAAGAACTCCAGGTTTCTGCCAAGACCATCTACCGGGACCTCAATATACTTTCCAGCGCCGGCATACCTGTTATGTCGCAGAGAGGCTATGGAGGAGGGATATCCCTCCTCCAGGGCTTTTCGCTGGACAAGTCCTATTTTACAGAAGAAGAGCAGGGCAATATCATCCATGCCCTGCAGATATTAAAATCCTCCAATTACCCTGACGCCGACAAATCCTTAAATAAGGTTGCCGGATTGTTCAGCCGTCAGCTTAAGTCCCAGTGGCTGGACATTGATCTCTCTCATTGGGGCAGCCCGGAACAGGAGAGGGGCAGTATCGCGGCTCTGGAGGGCGCGGTCATCAACCGGCATGTGATTACATTTACGTACTACAACTCCCGGATGACGGTAAGCAGCCAGACAGCGGAGCCGCTGAAACTGGTTTTCAAATCCCACACATGGTATCTTGCGGCCTATTCCCATGCTGAAAATGAGATCCGCACCTACAGGTTGTCCCGTATGAGAGACATTCTGATAACGGACCGGCTGTTCAGCCGGGAACTGCCGAAGGATTATTCCATTACTCCGACCTACAGGGAAGAATATAATATTCCGGTATTTATTCTGCACTTTTCTGAGAAAATAGCGTATAAAGTGTATGATGAATTTCAGGAAAAGTATATTAAAAGGCTGGATGACGGCACTCTGGAGGTGACATTCAGATACCGGCTCAGTGAATGGACGTTCCTCTATCTTCTTTCCTTTGGCGAATACGTTGAGATCATTGAGCCGGCCGAAGCCAGAACGATGCTGAGGGAAAAGGCTGAAAAGATCTATTCCATGTATTAAAAGGAAATATTTCCCAATAATTCCAGCGCCTCCAGAAGCGTGCCTGCCACGGTCACATCCTCATAGCTCTGCCCGGCCTTCCTCTGAACCAGAAGAGGCCTGATCCCAGCGGCCCGGGCGCCCAGCACATCGGAGCCGTAGGAGTCTCCGATATGGATCACTTCCTCCGCCCGGCAGCCGCAGACCTCCAGGCCTTTCTCAAACAGCTCCCTGTGGGGCTTGTAGGCCTGGGCCATGTCTGAGCTGATGATCCCGGCGGGGGAGAGCCTGTTGAGGTCCATGGACTGTTCCACATAGGACAGCCCGTTGTTGGTGATCACATAGACCGGAAGGGGGCATTGATCGAAGAACTCCCTGGTGTCGGGATACAGCGGCGCGTACACCCAGCAGCGGCGGATCAGTTCATGGAGCTCCTGATGGTTCTCCTTCAGGTGGATTGTCTCCCTCAGGATATCCAGGAGCCTGTCCACAATCTGGTCCTCCGTCACATAGGAGTCCTGGAAACAAGCTGCTTCCTGCTGCCTCAGAAGCTTCCACCACAGGCCCACCACCTCCTGGGGGCTGTGAAGGCTGCTGTTTTGGCAGATACGGCGGACGGCCTGGCGCAGCTCATCACATTCCTCCTGTACCATAGTGCCTGAATAGTCAATAAATACTGTTTTTATCATGTCTTTCCCCTTCTGCTGTCTGCGTTTTATTGACAATTATACTGGATTGCCAGGTGAAATGCAATGGCCCCAGTTCACGGCTTTTTCACGGATTTCATTTCTACGGATATTCTTCCATGTCATATCCGCTGTTAAATATGGTTCTCTATTTAAAATTTATCAT
>URUZ01000503.1 GCA_900551225.1 uncultured Clostridium sp. | reverse complement strand
TGGCTCTCACGGACGGATGCATCTTACTCCGCCCGCGTACCCCTCCACGCCCTCTCCCCAACAGTCCGATTCACAGTCGCCCCATGATACGCAAGGCAAATCACAACCGTAATCACCATGTCAGGCAGTGTATTCCCCACCGGTGTATCCACATGCATCAACCCGCGGTATATCAAAAATCCCAAAAACCAAATTACCAGGTTCGATGTTTTATAAAATACCCCGCTATGGTCCGACCTTATAATGAAATGATCTGCTATCTGAATCGCGATCATAGGCGCAAATACCGACCCAATTAAGTACAGAAACCCTGTAATATTATCCATAGGATACACAATCGCAGCGGCAGTTCCCACCAGTGTCACCACAACGGCAGACCATTTCTCCTTAAGCCGGGGTGTAATCGATACGCTGGACACGCCTGCTGAATAGGCATCCAAAAACGTGGTGGTAACTGTGGAGAGGATGATGATCAGCAGGCCCGCAATGCCAAGACCGGCCTTTGTCATGATCTGTGCTATATCTGAACCTCCGGTGAAAATGGCGGCGCCCATACCGATAATGTACATCCAGCAGCTTACCAGCCCATAGACCAACGCGCTGACAGCCGTGGCCTGGAGCGGTTTTTCGGCTTCCCGGGTGTAGTCGCTGATTAACGGAAGCCAGGACAGCGGCATGGCAACCGACAGCTCCACCGCGGCTCCGAAGCTTAAACTTTCCATGGAGATGCCCGCCGCAGGGCTGCCGCTGCGGAAGATGACGCCGCAGAGGATGACGGTGAGAATGGACAGGGCAACCATAGCCACTGTGTTCACTTTCCCCAAATTCTGGATGCCAATCAGAATCCACAGAAGGATCAGGCCTCCGATCACCAGGCACCATACCCATCTGCCGGGATTCCAGATCCCTCCGGCAGCCAGGGCTCCGTCATAGATCATGATAGCGGTCCACCCCACCAGCTGCAGTACGTTGAGCACAGAGAACAGAAGGCTGCCCTTCTCTCCAAAGCTCATCTTCACCGTCTCCATGGCGCTGCGGCGGGTGCGGCCTCCGATCAGTCCGGCCAGAAACAGAAGCACGCAGCCAATGATGTGGCCCACAATGATGGCTGCCAGGCCTTTGCCAAATCCCAGGGGCGCCAGATAGGTTCCGGTGAGAATCTCGGCGATGGAGACTCCCGCTCCGAACCAGATCAAACCGTTGCTGAAAATATTTGTTCCTTTTTTACTCATCTCTCGCTCCTCCTCAGTATTCGCCGTCAATGGCAAAGGCATGATTCATGGGTCCGCTTCCTTTTCCCAAATCCAGCATGTCCGCCAATGCTGCGGACAGGTAGGCCTTGGCCTTCTCCACAGAGGTGTCCATGCCGCGGCCCTTGGCCAGGTTGGAGGCAATGGCGCTGGACAGGGTGCAGCCGGTGCCATGGGTGTTGCTGTTGTGGATGCGCACTCCGTAGAACCACTTGAATCCGCCGTCGCGGTAGAGCAGGTCATTGGCATCGTTAAGTTGGTGGCCGCCTTTAAGGAGGACTGAGCAGCCGTAGGCATCTCCTATGTACCGTGCCGCCCGCTCCATGTCCTCAGGGGTTTTGACGGAAAGTCCGGACAGAACCTCTGCCTCAGGAATGTTGGGCGTCAGGACCGTGGCCATGGGAAACAGGCAGTCCTTCAATGTCTCAATTGCATCATCGCTGATCAGTTTCGAGCCGCTGGTGGATACCATAACCGGGTCCACCACAATATTGCGCGCGCCGTAGCGGGTCAGCCGGTCTGCGATCACCTGGATCAGCGGGCCGGATGAAACCATTCCTATCTTCACTGCATCCGGGAAGATATCTGTAAAAATATTGTCTAACTGTTCTGCTAAAAATTCTGGAGTTACCTCCATAATCCCTGTGACGCCGGTTGTATTCTGGGCTGTCAGGGCCGTGACCGCGCTCATAGCGTATACTCTGTGAGCGGTCATGGTCTTGATATCTGCCTGGATGCCGGCGCCTCCGCTGGAATCACTTCCGGCGATTGTTAATGCTGTGTTCATATTAATCTCCTTTTCGCATTAATTTTATCAAGCGGCAAAAGGTGGTGCCCCCAATCTGCCGCCGGGCGATACCGCCCAATCGTTTCTGTGTGTCTGATATGATATGTCTGTCTGTTATGGCCTGCCTCTCTCCGCAGCCTGCTTGAAGAACCCCTCAAAATCCAGAAAGTCCTTCATATAGTAATCCGATGCCTCCTTCAGCCTCTGCTGGCTGGAATCACTGTAGCTGTCATAGACTCCGGCCACGGGAAACCCCGCCGCCCCGGCAGTCCTGGCCGCAAAAAACGCGTCCTCGAACACCCAGGTACTCCCCCTGTCCGCCCCGCCCAGGGAATCCAGAGCCAGCTCATATACATCCGGCCTGCTCTTTCCTGCCCCGGCCTGGGCGCAGGTGAAAATCCCCCGGAAAAACCGGTTCATCCCCAGACGGTTAAACGCTGCCTCCACCACCTGGCGGTCGCTGGATGTGGCGATGGACATGGGGATTCCCCGGGCATGAAGCATTTTCAGGAAATCCATTGCTCCGGGCTTGGGGTTAACCTGGTAGAAATAGAAATCTCTCACCGTATCGCTGACGCCCTTTGTGATTTCCCGGACCGCCTGATCCAGGCAGTAGTGTTCCTTCAGATAGGCCGCCCCCTCTTCCATGGACATGGGGTACAGAATCCTGCCCAGCCGCGGCTCGCCCCGGATACCCAGGCGGCTCAGATACATCTCCCCTGCATGCTCCCAGATCCCCATGGAATCCAGCAGCGTGCCGTCCACATCGAAGATCGCTCCGGTCATCATAAGGCTGCTATGGCTGTTACAGCGTCTCTTAAGCTGCGGGCGGCCCCTTCGATATCCGGCTGGGCAAACACCGCGCTGACCACTGCTGCGCCGCAGATTCCGCTGCCTGCCAGCCGGTCCACATTTTCCCGGGATATACCGCCGATGGCCACAACCGGGATATCCACTGCCCGGCAGATGGCTTTTAACGTATCATAGGAAACGTCCGTGGCATCCAGCTTGGTGCCGGTGGCAAATACTGCGCCCACTCCCAGGTAATCCGCCCCGCGCTCCTGGGCCAGCAGGGCCTGTTCCACGGTCTGGGCGGAGACTCCGATGATCTTGTCCCTGCCCAGCAGGCGGCGCACATCCCCTGTCTCCATGTCGCTCTGACCCACATGGACACCGTCCGCCTGGATCTGGACGGCTATGTCCACGTTGTCATTGATGATAAACGGCACCTTGTATCTGCAGCACAGCGCCTTCAGATCCCGGGCTTCCTGGAGAAATGCTTCCTGATCCAATGATTTTTCGCGCAGCTGGATCATGGTCGCGCCGCCTTTTAAGGCTTTTTCCACCTGGCTGTACAGCGTCTCCTGTCCCAGCCAGCTGCGGTCTGTCACCGCATACAGCAGCAGGTCCTTTTTATCGCAGTTCATATCTCGCTCCTTTTTCCAGCGCCTGTCCGTCCAGATTGCAGACAGCGTCAATGATTCTGTTTCTGTATGTAGCGTTGCCGTCCCCCAGCTCCATCCGGCTTAAGGCAATCTCCCCGGCCAGGCCCATGACGCTCACAGCCGCGGCGGCGGCTTCCAGAAGGTTGTCCGGATTGGCGGCCAGGAAGGCGGTCAGCAGGCCCGACAACTGGCAGCCGGTTCCCGTGATGCCCCCCATCTCCGGGCGGCCGTTGCGGATGACATAGCACTGATCCCGGTTTGCCACCAGGTCAATGGCTCCAGTTACGGCAATGATGGAGCCGGTTCCTGCAGAGAGACCTTTGACAAATGCAACCG
>URUZ01000502.1 GCA_900551225.1 uncultured Clostridium sp. | reverse complement strand
ACCTGGAGACGCCGGGGTATCCGCTGGAAGCGGTGGAGATGGTCGCGCCGGCGGGGACGGGGAGCGGATATGATCTGACTATGCGCTCCGTGGCCCAGTGCCTGAAAAATACAAATCTGGTGCCGGTTCCGCTGCCGGTGACCAACAAGCCGGGCGGTGGAGGCAGGGTATCCCTGGAATATCTGGCCCAGTCCAGGGGAAGGGATGACGTGCTGTGTATATTTTCACCGCCCCTGTGCCTGATCCATTTAAACGGAAGCACCCAGTTAAACTACAGGGACAACACCACGCCCATTGCCAAGCTGGTGGAGGATTACGGCTGCTTCGCCGTGAAGGCGGACTCCCCCTACCAGGACCTGAAACAGGTGATGGAGGCGCTGCGGGAAGATCCCCAGGCCCTGCGCATCGGCGGAACCTCCTCGGAGGGGTCTATGGATCACATCCAGTTCCTGAAGGCTGCCAGGGCCGCAGGCGTGGAGAATCTGAAGCTGATTAAGTACGAGGGCTTTGAAAACGGCGGGGCCGTGGCCCAGCTGATGGGAGGCCGTGTGGACCTGCTCTCAGCGGGGATCAGCGACGTGGTGGGACTGCTGGAGAGCGGGGACCTGCGGGTGCTGGGAGTCACCTCCGGGGAACGGCTGGAGGGAGAGATCATTTCCCAGATCCCCACCTGTGCGGAACAGGGGGTGGATATGGAATTCAGCAACTGGCGGGGCCTGTTCGGACCTCAGGAAATGCCGGACTACGCGGTGGAATACTGGGAGGAAACGCTGCAGCAGATGGTGCAGACCGAGGAATGGAAAAATATCTGCCGCAAATACGGCTGGACCATGGACTATGCGGGCCATGAGGAGTTTCGGCAGTTCCTGGATGATGTGGATCAGGAGTACGCGGGGCTGCTTAAGGAAATAGGGATGTAATTCTTTAGAAATACTTGCGGTTTTTGTCGGAAAAACGACGGATTATTTAAGCTTTTATCAAGGACTTTAAGGGTCTGCCTGTGTTAAAATACATGTATGATAAAAAATCAGAAACATTAACATATACATTGTATTGAAAGGCAGGTGACAGAATGAAGATGAGAAAACATATATGGCGGCTGTTAGGAATGGTGACTTTTACTGTGGCCTGCCTGAGTCTGATCATTGGGGTGAAGGGGTACAGGATGTACAAGGATGCTTTAAACAGCATGAGCCTGGAGGCGAAGGTGGAAGCCATCCGTTCCAGAGACGACTTTACCACCTATGATGAGCTTCCCTCCATCTACGTTCAGGCCGTCCTGTCGGTGGAGGATCACCGTTTTTATAACCATCCGGGCGTTGATATGATAGCCATCGGACGGGCGGCTGTCAATGATGTGAGGGCCGGAGCCTTCGTGGAGGGCGGAAGCACCATCACACAGCAGCTGGCCAAGAATCTGTATTTCTCCCAGGAGAAGGAATTGACCAGGAAAGTGGCTGAGGTGTTCATGGCCTTTGATCTGGAACGCAATTATACCAAGGACGAGATTCTGGAGCTCTATGTCAACAGTATTTATTATGGGAACAATTACTACAGCGTTGCCGAGGCCAGCCAGGGATATTTTGACAAGGAGCCGTCGGAGATGACGGAGTATGAGTGCACACTGCTGGCAGGAATCCCCAACGCCCCCTCCGTGTATGCGCTGACAGTCCATCCGGATCTGGCGGAGCAGCGGCAGGCCCAGGTAGTGTCCCGCATGGTAAAATGCGGCTACTACACCCAGGATCAGGCCCTGGAGACATTGGCCGCAGGGCTGCTGTAAAAACAGTTTACAATTTAATAAGACTTTGATACAATTAGAAAAAAGCGTTAGATACCCCTATATGGGCGTATCTAACGCTTTAAAGCGTGTTATTACGCGGAGCAGTTATGGAATAATCAGGCAGCGGAAAATGGGTATGAAATATGGGCGGATTTTGGGAGAATATAAAAAGAGTGTTTCATAAGAAAGAAGAGGACGAAACGATTATGTATATCATTGCAGGACTGGGCAATCCCACCAAGGAATATGAGGGAACGCGCCACAACGTGGGATTCGCGGTGCTGGACGTGCTGGCGGATAGGCTGTTTACCTCAGTGGAGGAGAGAAAGTTTAAGGGATATTACGGCAGGGCGGTGATTGGCGGGGAGAAAGCCATTCTCTTAAAGCCCCAGACCTTCATGAATCTCAGCGGGGAGAGTGTCCGTGCCGCTGCGGATTTCTATAAAGTGGAACCGGATCATATTATAGTAGTATATGATGATATCAGCCTGGACGTGGGGCAGCTGCGCATCAGGACAAAGGGCAGCGCAGGCGGCCACAACGGCATCAAGAACATTATCGCCCACCTGGGAACCCAGGAGTTCCCCAGAATCAAGGTGGGGGTGGGTAACAAACCGCCCCGCATGGATCTGGCCGACTATGTGCTCAGCCGGTTCTCCAGGGAGGAGAAGGGCGAGATGGAGGCTGCGTTTAAATCGGCGGCGGAGGCTGTGGAAGCCTATATAAAAGAGGGTCCGGACGTGACCATGAACCGTTTTAACGGGCATAAGGGGCAGTAGGCGGTATCAATTTGGAAAAGAGAGGTAAACCATGCAGAATCCATTGCTGGAGTTGCAGGAGTATGAAAATTTAGCTGAGGCGCTGAAAAAAGGACATGGCCCGCTGCAGGTAACAGGGACGCTGGATTCCCAAAAAGTGCACCTGATGTATGAGCTGGGTGAGCAGGTGGCCGGTTCGGACTTCCCGTGGAAGCTGGTGGTGACCTATGACGATTCCAGGGCCAAGGAGATCTATGATGATTTCCGGAATTTCACTAAAAATGTATGGCTGTATCCGGCTAAAGACCTGCTGTTCTACAGCGCGGACATCCACGGCAACCTGATGGCGCGCCAGCGGGTCTGTGTGCTGCGCCATCTGCTGGAGGACCGGGGCGGAGTGGTGGTGACTACAGTGGACGGTCTGATGGACCATCTGCTTCCTCTGAAGTTCCTCAGGGAACAGATTATCACAGTGGAGAGCGGACAGACCATTGACCTGGCCAAGTGGAGGGAGAAGCTGACAGCCATGGGCTATGAGCGCATGGCCCAGGTGGACGGCATGGGGCAGTTCTCCATCCGCGGAGGCATTGTGGACATATTCCCGCTGACGGAGGAGGTTCCGGTCAGGATTGAGCTGTGGGACGATGTGGTGGATTCCATCCGCACCTTTGACGTGGAGAGCCAGCGCTCGGTGGAGGAGCTGGAGCGGGTGGTCCTGTACCCGGCTTCAGAGGTGGTGCTCTCCGGCGCGCGGCTGGAAGACGGCATCCGGGCCTTGGAGAAGGAGGAGAAGGTCTATGAGAAATCTCTCCGGGAACAGCACAGAAACGAGGAGGCCCACAGGATACAGACCATCATCCGGGAGCTGGCGGACGGGCTTCGCCAGGGGTGGAAGATCGGCGGCCTGGACGGATATATCCGGTATTTCTGCCCGGATACGGTGTCGTTTCTGGATTATTTCCCGGAGGAGAGCAGCCTGCTCTACCTGGATGAGCCGTCCAGGCTGAAGGAAAAGGGCGAGACTGTGGAGCTGGAATTCCGGGAGAGCATGGTGCACCGCCTGGAGAAAGGCTATCTTCTGCCCGGACAGACGGAGCTTTTGTACCCGGCGGCGGAGATCCTGGCCAGGGTGCAGAGGAAGCACGGGGTGCTGCTAACCGGTCTGGATCAGAAGCTTCAGGGCATGAAGGTGAACCACAAGTACAGCCTGGATGTGAAAAATGTCAATACCTACCAGAACAGCTTTGAGCTGCTGATCAAGGATCTGACCCGGTGGAAGAAGGAGGGCTGG
>URUZ01000501.1 GCA_900551225.1 uncultured Clostridium sp. | reverse complement strand
TACGGCTGCCATTGTAAAAAACAATATAGCGGGGCACCGGAAGCTCCAGACGTTTCTGTGAATAGAGATCCAGCTGCCGCTCCTTTATATAGCCCTGATACAGACGGCTGAAGTAGAAAAGGCCGCGCAGCGGCATATTGGGACACCAGGTGCTTTGAGCTTCGTATAGATTTAGATATTGGCCAATGAGGAAGGAAGTATCATTTTTCATTCCCATAAACAAAACATCTTCAATGGTTGTGACAGTCAGATCCTCTGTTCGGTCATAGTGTGACCCGTTGATGGCGTTGTAGAGCTCCAGCAGATCCTTTTTCCCGCTGAAAATCATCCGGAACAGATCGTCCTTGTAGGTGCGGTTAACATTTGCCATGAGCAGTTCTCCTTTCATTTTACTAAAGGTTGATGGGATTGTAAACATTTGTGTAGGGATGAATTCAGAAAAAGAAACATGAACCATGAAAGCCCGCAGCGGGCTGAGATACTCCCGGCAGATTGCCGGGGTACTAAATATAAATCAGAATAGCACAATTTTGGGAAACAGGCAATCGGAAAACGAGTGGCCTGGCATGAATTTTTATGATATACTATGAGCACTTAGTGAGATCCTTTGGAACAGTGCAAAAGAGAGGAGTGTATGGATGGCGGAATTGTGTTTCAGGTATGCAAGGCCAGACGAGGCTGAGCTGCTGACGGAGTTGAGAATTCGGGATTTAAAGATGTTTTCCGATCAGGCGGTTGACCAGAAGACGGTGGAACATATCCACAGATTCTACCATGAAAAGATGGCTCAGGACTTGTGCAGTACCCTTCTGGGATATAATGATAGGGGGATATATGCTACGGCGACCGTGTATTTCTACGATGTTATTCCCTCCAATGAGAATCCACGCGGCACTGTGGCCCAGATCACGAATGTGTGGGTGGACCAGCAGTTCAGAGGCAGGGGAATTGCCTCTGAGATGGTGAGACAGCTGTTGGACCTGGCAGGAGAGCGGGCAGATATGATATGCCTGAATTCGTCACAGCAGGCTGTAAACCTCTATCGGAGACTGGGGTTTTCCAGCAAGGAGAGCTACATGGTGAGCTATACGAAGCAGAGGGGTGGTGCTCATGAAGATAACAGCGGCAATTGAAGCAGATATAGATGAGCTGAGATCAATCGCCCACGGTGCAGAGGCACATTGGGGATATGACCGGGCTTTTATGGAGAAATTCGACCGGGTATTCAACATTACTCCGGATTTTCTTGTGGACAACCCGGTGCGGGTTGGGAGAAACGGTGGAAAGATCATGGCCTTCTGGGGCATAAAAAATCGTGGGGCAGAGGCGGAACTGGAATACCTGTACGTCTCCCCAAAACATCAGGGCCAGGGGCTTGGGAAATGTATGTGGGAGGACCTGGCTGCCTGGTGCAGGCAGCACCAGGTGGGGAAGCTGACATTTGTCACCAGCCATCAGGCAGTTCCCTTTTATGAGAAGATGGGGGCCAGGCGCTGCGGGGATGTGGTTTCAGAGATTGACGGACGCATGATTCCGCAGTTGATTTATCAGGTGGCGGAAATGGGAAATAATGAGTGAGGAGACAGCAGAATGAAAGCATTGGTAATTGCAGAGAAACCTTCCGTGGCGCGGGATATTGCCCGTGTCCTTAAATGCGGCAGACAGATAAACGGAGCCATTGAGGGGACGGAATATATTGTGACCTGGGGGCTGGGCCACCTGGTGACCCTGGCAGATCCCGAGGACTATGATCCCAAGTACAAAGAGTGGAAGATGGAAGATCTTCCCATGCTTCCGGACCAGTTTAAGCTGGAGGTCATCAAGCAGACGGGCAAGCAGTTTCAGGCAGTGAAGGCCCAGATCCACAGAAAGGATGTGGGCAAGATCATCATTGCCACGGACGCGGGTAGGGAAGGGGAGTTGGTGGCCCGGCTGATCCTGAAGAAAACAGGCTGCCAGAAACCGCTGCAGCGGCTGTGGATCTCCTCGGTCACTGACAAGGCGATCAGGGAAGGTTTTGCCAATTTAAAGGATGGCAGGGAATATGAGACTTTGTATGACGCGGCCATGTGCCGGGCAGAGGCTGACTGGATGGTGGGAATCAATGCAACCAGGGCATTGACCTGCAAATATAACGCCCAGCTGTCCTGCGGCCGTGTGCAGACACCGACCCTGGCCATGATCGCAGCAAGGGAGGCGCAGATCCGGGAATTCGTGCCCCAGCCATACTATGGACTGCAGGCTAAAAGCAGCGCCCTGTCCCTTACACTGACCTGGCAGGATGAGAAAACAAAGAGTTTCCGCACTTTTGAAAAGGGCCGGATGACGGAACTTCTGAGTAAACTCCAGGGAGAAAATGGCGTGGTAGACGAGGTGAAACGCACGCCTAAAAAGACATTTGCCCCGCTCCTTTATGACCTGACTGAGCTGCAGCGGGATGCCAATAAACGGTTTAATTATTCTGCCAAGGAGACCTTGAACATCATGCAGCGGCTGTATGAAAATCACAAGGTTCTGACCTATCCCAGAACCGATTCAAGGTATCTGAGCGCTGACATTATACCCACGCTTAAGGAGCGTTTAAGGGCCTGTGGAACCGGCCCTTATAAGCTGTTGGCCGGACGTCTGGCTAACCAGCCGCTGCCTGTAAAACCATTTTTTGTAGACGATAAAAAAGTGTCGGATCACCATGCAATTATCCCCACGGAGCAGTTCGTCCAGCTGGATCATATGACTATCGACGAGCGCCGGGTCTATGATCTGGTAGTGCGCCGTTTCCTGGCGGTCATGTATCCGCCTTTTGAGTATGAGCAGACGGTTTTGTCGGTGAATATAAAAGGGGAAATGTTCATTGCCCATGGTAAAATTGTCAAGAACCAGGGGTGGAAAGCTGTTTATGAGGATGGGGTCGAGGACGAGGAAGAGGAGGGCCAGGAGGTCAGAGGGCAGCAGCTCCCGGATCTGAAAAAGGGCGCTGTGATCGGCGGATTATCCATGGCCGTGACAGAGGGAAAGACCAAACCTCCGGCTCCATTTAACGAGGCAACACTGTTGTCCGCCATGGAGAATCCTGTGGCCTACATGGAGACAAAGGATAAGGAGATGGCAAAGACCCTTGGTGAGACAGGGGGACTGGGCACTGTGGCCACCCGGGCGGATATCATCGAGAAGCTGTTCTCCAGCTTCCTTCTGGAAAAACGGGGTAAAGATATCTTCCTGACCTCCAAGGCAAAGCAGCTGCTGGAGTTGGTGCCGGATGAGCTAAAGAGGCCGGAGCTGACTGCCGACTGGGAGATGAAGCTCTCCAAAATTGCCAAGGGCAGTCTGAAAAGAGCTGCATTCATGAGCGATATCAGGGGGTATTCAAAGGAGCTGATCGGCCAGATTAAGACCGGAGAGGGTCAGTTCCGCCACGACAACCTGACCAATACAAAGTGCCCGGACTGCGGCAAACGCATGCTGCTGGTGAAGGGCAAAAACAGTGAGATGCTGGTGTGCCAGGACCGTGAATGCGGCCACCGGGAGACCATCTCCCGCACTTCCAACGCCAGATGCCCGGTGTGCCATAAGAAGATGGAACTGCGGGGGAAAGGGGACGCCCAGATATTCGTGTGCAGGTGCGGCCATAAGGAGAAGCTAAAGAACTTTCAGGAACGCCGGCAAAAGGAGGGCGCGGGGGTATCGAAAAAGGATGTGGCACGATATTTGAACCAACAGAATAAAGAGGCGGATGCTCCCATTAATAATGCGCTGGCACAGGCACTGGCGGGGATTAAACTGGATGGGAAGTAATAACGTCTTGACAAACACTTTTCATTTTGATACCATTATTATATAT
>URUZ01000500.1 GCA_900551225.1 uncultured Clostridium sp. | reverse complement strand
ACCCTGGTCACTGTCACAGAATCCAGGGCTCTGGATAAAAATGTAAGGGCGGCCATGACAGCCAGCACAATTCCCACAATTTTCTTCATGTCCACTCTTTGGTCCTTTCTGCTCATTATTCCTTGATACCTGAGGCTGCGATCCCCTGCTCCAGCTGCTCCTGCCCCATGACGAACAAAATCACCGGGAGAATCATCATAATGATGGATGCCGCCCACGCCACCCCCGCCTTGTCCGCCGTGATATCCGGCAGGTACAGGGACAGAGGCCAGAGCCGCCTCTCCTTCAGGAATGTCATGGGCTGTTCCACAGCATTCCAGTATTCCAAAAAGCCCAGCACCATGGCCGAAATGATGCCCGGCAGCCCAATGGGAATCCCGATTCTTAAGAATATGGCAAAATCTCCCGCCCCGTCCAGCCTGGCTGCCTCCAGCAGCGGTTTGGGGATGGATTCAAAGAATTTTGTCATGATGAACACGGGAAATGCCGCGAAGATTCCGGGCATGATCACTGCCAGGTGGGTGTTCAGAATCCCCAGCCGCTTCATAACCAGATAGCTGGGCACCATGGTGACCTGAAAGGGCTGCATCATCAGTATGATGTACAGCAGAAAAAGGGATCTCTTCCCCTTAAATGAAAAGCTGGCAAAAGCCCAGGCCGCAGGCAGGGCCGTCAGCAGCTGGCCCGCCAGGATCGCCCCTGTCTGCAGGCAGGAATTCCAGTAGGTCACATAGAATCCCGGGGAATCCAGCAGCAGCTCCACAAAGGGCCTCAAAGTGGGATATGTAGGCATCAGGGTGGCCTTCACCGGCTGGTAGCCCACTCCAAACAGGGCGGCGAAACGCTGCATCAGCTCACTTTTTGACATCAGCGCATTGCCCGCCATCACCACCAAGGGCAGCCATATCAGCATACACAATAATATCAGCACCCCGTGGATGCAGAACCGTTTCACCATGGTCCGTTCACCTCCCTGTCTCCGCTCTCTCCCGCTTTCTTCTGGCCGCCGCGCTCCACAGGAGCACCGGCACCAGGATAACCGTCTCCAGCATCACCGCTGCCGCTGACATTTTCTGGATATCCAGGGACAAAAACCAGTTGTTGAACAGATGCTGCAGCATGTAAATGCTCTCATGGGGATAGTCTCCTGAGATGAGATACGCCTCCCGGAATACCTTGAAGGAATTCACAATAGACAATACCAGGACCAGAAAGGAGGTCCGCCTCAGCCCGGGCAGGGTGACATAGCAGAATTTCTGCCACGCCCCTGCGCCGTCCACCTCGGCGGCCTCGTAGAGCTCTCTGGATATCCCGTTAAGCCCAGCCAGCCACAGCACCATGTCATAGCCTGTATTTTTCCATATATAAGTAATAACCAGGATGTAAAATGCACTGCTCTGTCCCAGCCAGTCCCTGGCCGCCTCCCCGAATAACGCCGTTAACTGGTTCAGCAGCCCCGGCGGATCAAAGATCATCTTCCAGAGGAGCACCACCGAGGCGGCCGGTATGGCCATGGGCAGCAGGATGGTGGTCTTGTAAATGTTGTTCCAGGCCACCGTACTGCCAATCATAACTGCGATCCACAGGGAAAATGCCATCAGCAGGGGAATGCACACCAATGTAAACCGGGCCGTATTGCCCACCGCCAGGCGGAACCCATCTTTGTTCAACACCTGTATATAGTTCTCCAGCCCCACAAAACCGTCTCCCATGGCCCGGCGGAAGGAGCGCGCCACCACATCCCCAAAGGGGAGCAGTACAAACAGCGCAGTCCCCGCCAGACTGGGCGCCAGGAACAGGTAGGCCCTGTTACTCCGAGAAATAAAGGCCGGCTTTGTTGTCTGCGTTCTGGGCCGCCTGCTCCAGAGATGTACTTCCTTCAAAGAACCCCATTGCTTCATTGATAATAATCTCCATTAAGACACGGTCCACCACAACGGGACGGTCCGCCTGTTTTGCCAGTTCAAACAATTGCTGCCGCTGCTGGTGATCCGGCCAGCTCCCGTTGATTGTATAGCCGTCATCTCCGCTGACAGCCACCATGGAACCGAATTTATCCTCCCGTTCCACCCATACAGCTGCCGCCTCCGTATTCACCGGAAGCCCGTCGGAGAGGTCGCTGGACTGGATCTCGCTGCTCAGCACAAACTGTACGAACTCCTGAGCCAGCTCACTTTTGCTGCTGCCCGCATTGATTCCCAGATTGGCGGCAGGCAGGTAAATGCCGTTTACATTTTCCATGGCCAGGCCGCGCTTGCCAATCACGGCGAAGGCCATCATCGTGTCGTATAGGCTATTGTATTTGTCAATGGCCACGCCGACCTTCTCCTGATCCAATTCACTGTACTCACTGCCCAGAAGGCCTTCAGTCCAAACGCTGCGGTTGTAGATATAACCGCGTCCTCCATCTTCCGACTCATCGAAAGCTGCCTTGGCTCCGCAGGCATCCCCCAGTATCTTGACCGTCTCCAGCAGCTCCTGGATTTTGCCCTGGTTGAGCTTGCCTGTCTGCGCATCAACAATCTCGTCATAAGTCAGCATGATGACCTGGCGCAGCAGATTCTCATATTTTGTCTTGAGACGGAGGGGCAGGTGGGCCGGATCGCTCTGATATGCCCGCATCGCGCTCAGGCTGGAAAGGCTGTCTATGGCGTCCTGATCCCCATATGCGGCTAAAAGCGTCATTCTGCTGGGAATTTGGTAAATGCTTCCATCCTCTCCTGTTACAGGTTTTACCATATTTTCCATCAACTGGCTTGTGGAGATCAGCGGTTCCAGGGTCTTGCTCAGATCCAGCAGCACTCCTTTTTCAATGTAAGAGTTCACCGGAAGTCCGTCCAGGACCAGGATATCCGCGCCATTGCCGCCCAGCAGCTCTGTATTCAGCGCCCGCACCGTGTCTGAAACAGTGGTGCTGCCCGCCTCGCTCTGTCCGTCAATGAGCTCCACACGGATATTGGGATTGGCCATCTGGAACAGTGCCGCTGCCTGCCGGATGGTATTGCTGTTACTTAGATCCAGGCCGTATACCGTCAGCGTTTCCGATGGAACGGAAGGCATCTGAGCATCATATGTATAGTGGCGGATCGTGTCTGTCCCTCCATCGGACATTAACACAAAATAATCATCCTCATTTCCCACAAAAAGCTTTTTCAGATCAGCGCTGGGAAGGCTGAGGGAATTCAGCGTGCCGTCCACCACTGTCTCCCAGATGCCGCCGCCCGCGCTTAAATGGTGGATGCCGGCGGCATTTAACAGGAACATTCCGCCTTTTCCGTCTGGGGCGATGGGTGAATAGACATCTGTCTTGGAGGACTGAAATGGAATCTGCTCCTCCGCAATGCCGCTCTGTTTGGAGATGTCGTATCTCAGGAAGCCGCTCTCATCAAAGGTCCTGTAATCCGTTCCATCCAGGAAACCGGTGTACTTCCACTCCATGGAACTCATCTCCTGGGGCATGGTGAACAGCAGCTCCCCTTCAGGGCTGTATACGCTGGATTCTCTCGAGTGGGAAATAATCAGATTCCCGCTGGCGTCAACCGCCATGAAATCCGGTCTTAAATCAGCGTATCCCCTGTCATTTATTTCGGTGAGCTGCTCCTGCAGCAGCGGCTGGGGTTCCTGCCCCTCCGCCAGCTTCCTCAACTCAAAATGGTAATCCTCTCCGAACGGAAACAGCACATACCGATTCTGGTCTTCACCGTAGGTCATGTGAAATGTTCCAAAGGAAAATTCAAGCCCTTCAAGGAGACTCTTCTCCTGCCGCTCCCATACGCCTCCCCGGTACACATATCTGACCGGCTCCTGGCCATTTAAAGAGTACAGCTCCAGGTCTCCGTTCTCCAGCTGGATAATATCCACTACCCGCTCCCCGTCCTCAACCGGCAGTTCTATGCCGGATTCCACATACC
>URUZ01000499.1 GCA_900551225.1 uncultured Clostridium sp. | reverse complement strand
GAAATACGGGATGCGGGATATGTACTCTGCCGGATTTTATCCATTTGACACCCAGGAGGAAAAGTGGGCTTACTGGAGCCGCCATATTTATTACAACCGCTATGACCAGCCTGCGGGACAGGCATATCTGGACCTGTACAATCTGGTAAAGGGCAGGAATTACTTTGTGCTGACCACCAATGTGGACCATCAGTTCTGGCTGGCCGGCTTCCCTGATGAGCGGATCTTCGCCACCCAGGGGGATTACGGCCTGTTCCAGTGCGCGAAGGCGTGCCACAAGACCTTGTACAGCAATGAGGAACAAGTGCGGGCCATGATGGTAATGCAGAGCGGCTGCCGGATACCCGGTGATATGGTTCCAAAATGTCCGGTCTGCGGTGGGGACATGGAGGTGAATCTCAGGTGTGACGGTTTTTTTGTGGAGGACGAGGGCTGGCACAGGGCGGCGGAGCGGTATGAAGCCTTCCTTCAGGAGAACCGGGGCCGGCGGATTCTGTATCTGGAGCTGGGGGTGGGGATGAACACTCCGGGGATCATCAAATACCCATTCTGGCAGATGGCCTGTCAGAATCCCAGGGCAGTCTATGCCTGCGTGAATCTGGAGGAGGCCTTCGCGCCCCGGGAGCTGGCCGGACGCGCAGTCTGTATACGTGGAGACATTGGCCAGGTGCTGGCGGATATAAAAAAGGAGGCGGGATAAATGACGCAGGAGGAACGCCGGATCTGGCTGATCCGGGCGCTGCAGGCCGAGATGCCGCAGTATGATGATATCGAAATTCCGGACGGGGAAGAAGGGCAGAGGCTGCTGCTGCGCTCCCTGATGAACCTGCGCCCGCCGGTCCCTGGGCCACAGGCTTTCTTCAGGGTGCAGGACGCCTACCTGGCAGAGGAGACCAGGCGGCGGGGCGTTGTGGACTGCGCAGGTTTAGCACCGGCAGGCGGGGACGGCCGCCTGGTTATCTGGCAGGGGGATATCACCAGGCTGAAGGCCGATGCCATCGTCAATGCTGCCAACAGTGCCCTGCTGGGATGTTTCCAGCCATGCCACGCCTGCATTGACAATGTGATCCACACCTATTCCGGCATCCAGCTCCGGCTGGCCTGCAATGAGATCATGAAGGCCCAGGGTCACCCGGAACCCACGGGAACTGCCAAGATCACCCCGGGCTTTAACCTTCCCTGCAAATACGTGCTGCACACAGTAGGACCCATCATTTCAGGCCGGCCGGGTCAGGCGGACAGGGAGATGCTGGCCGCCTGCTACCGGTCCTGCCTGGAGCTGGCCGCAGCCCACGGCCTGCAGACCGTCGCGTTCTGCTGCATTTCCACAGGCGTGTTCCGCTATCCCCAGGATCAGGCGGCGGAAACAGCGGTGGAGACGGTAATGCGGTTTCTGGAACAGGATACGACGGTACGGCAGGTGATATTTGATGTGTTTACGGATACGGACCGGCTGCTGTATCAGCGGGAATTGGAAAAGAATGGAATATCATAAAAACAGACTGGCCGCCCCCCTATGCAGGGGTGCTGGCCAGTCTGTCGTTTAACTCCTGGTATACCTGGCGGATCTCATCCCCCTGTTTCCTGATCTCATCCGCTTCGGGCTTTTCGATGTCATGGATCAGCACATTTCTGGTCCGGCGCAGCGCTCCGATCTTGTTGGAGAGATCCTTGTCCAGGATATTCATCCGCTTCAGGGTGTTGATGTTGAAGGCCCCGTAAGACCTGGGGGAGTTGCGGTAGGCAGCCTTGTTCAGCATGTTCTCCAGGGGAACCCACTGCTCAAAAAAGTAGTTGATTACATGCAGCAGGTTTTCATCGGTGACGGAATCGCCGATCTGAAGTTCCTGATAGATCTGATACCGCCTCTCATTGCCTGTGATGATCTGGTCAATGATCTGCTGGGAGATGTTGCGGCGGTCCTTCTCGAACTTCACAGCCTTCAGGATAGGCTCAATGTCCTTTACCTTCACGATCTTCAGCCGCGCCAGCAGCTTGAACAGCAGCTCAATGTTGCCCAGCCGCAGCTCGATGTCCTCCTGCTTGAAATGGTTGCTCAGATAGTTGTAGAGGTAGGAGGCCAGGTCATACTGGCTGCTGAAGGTGGTGTTCTTATTCTTGATGCGCTCGTTGCCGGCGCTCTGCAGGCGTTCCAGGGCGATCTCTCCGGCCAGCACCAGCCCGTTTAACTCGTCCAGGATGAACAGCTCCTCATCGGAGAGGGTGCCCTGGAGAGGCTTGTAGATCAGATCGTGTTCCACCTCGGACCAGGCGTGCATCAGCACGGAGGCCACCTGAATCTCGATGCGCGCGGTGGCGTACTTCTTCTGGGCGGGCGTCAGGTTCTCTTCCTTCATGTGGGCCCGGTAGTGGTTGGCCCAGTAGCCGGAAAACCGCTTGTTGTAGGAGGGCGGTTTGGACTGTTCCGGGAACTGCTTAGTCTCCAGCAGGTCAAAGAGGTCGTTGACCAGGGCGTCCACCTTGTCGCGGTCGCCCGGGAAATAGAGGGATACCCTGACGCCTGCCAGATCGAACATGTCGTCATATATCTCCCGGATGTTCTTGTAGGGCGTCTCCCGCTTTGCATTTCTATGTATGGTCTTGCTTTTGAGCCGCCCCGGATTCTTGGCTCTTGAGGTGACGATGGCGCGGATACCCGCGGACTGCAGGGAGTCCTCCAGCTGCTTGGCTGCCAGTCGTCCCGCATTTTCATAAAGCGTGTATTTCTTCCGGTAATTTTCTATAAATTGGCTGATTAAATCCAAGTGAACTCCTCCGTCCTGCGGTCTGTGTCGTGCTGCAAAAATACCTAAAGACAGTATATATCAAATGTGTCCATATTTCAAACAAATTAGTGTGTGATTGTAAAATATCCTTGCTGTGTCCAAACTCATTGCCCCAGTCCCCAGCCTATGGTAAAATGGCAGGAGTAGAACGGCCGGAGAGGGAGGATGGAAATGAGGGGAGCACGGGGAATGAAGGGTATACTTCTGGGACTTCTGGGAATTGTCCTGGCGGCCGCGCTGGCAGCGGCGGGCTGTGATAAAGCGGAGCTGCCCGCCTGGAAGAATGCAGGGGTGCAGGAGCGGCCTGGCAAAGAGGAAGGGACGGCGGAGGGGAGCTGGGCTGAGGAAAGGCTGGCGGATGGAGACTGGGCTGAGGAAAGGTTGGCGGATGGAGATCAACAGGTGCCTGGGGGCGGGGAAAGTCCGGCGGCGGCCGGCACGGACAGCGGTTCCACGGCCGGTTTGGGCAGAGACAGCGCTGGGGCTGGAGAGATGTCTGCGGCAGTGGCTGGAGAGACGTCTGCGGCAGTGGCTGGCAATACAGATTCCGGCTTATGGGCTTCCGTTGTAAAGCTGCCGCCTGAGGGCAGGGAACTGGCTGACTTTGTCCCTGAAGGCTGGGAGCTTATGGACAGTGTCACCCTGGATTTTAATGAGGACGGCGTACTGGATTATGTGGGAGTGCTGGAGTCCCATGCAGACCCGGATCTTGAGGAGGAGTCCTGCGAACTGCCCCCTGGACCGCGGGTCCTCTTTGCCGCTGCCAGTGACGGCGCGGGCCGGTACCGCCTTGACTTTATGGAGGAGAACCTGATCCGCACTGCCGCAGAAGGCGGCCCATTCGGAGATCCCTATGAGCCGCTGACCGCCCAGGGCCTGTCATTTACCACCCACAGCTACGGCGGAAGCTCCTGGAAGTGGTCTGAGGCATACACCTATACCTATAAGAACGGTAACTGGTACCTGACGGCCTCGGAAGAAACCAGCAGCATTGGGGGCTACACCACCGACAGCAGCATCAACGATTACGTAACAGGCATCGGTATCAGGCACAAACGCAGCAGCGATGCCGGGGAGATAGAGAGGAACATTTCCGACATAAACTGGGACAACCTCAGCTATGACCTGACCTATGAGG
>URUZ01000498.1 GCA_900551225.1 uncultured Clostridium sp. | reverse complement strand
AGACATTTATTTTCCATCAGAGAGAGGAAGCCACCGGCTGCAAGCTGCCTCAGGTTCAGATAAATGTTCGAAATTCCCACCGGAGCCGCACGGGTGAAGATCTTTTGAGATATCGGAAGAAGGTAGTCTGTGACGCCGGCACGCGTTATGTGCAATTGAGTGTCTGTGCTGTGATGCAGCGCAGGAATCAGGGTGGTACCGCGAGAATTGTCAGCCTCGTCCCTTCTGTTACGGAAGGGATGGGGCTTTTTTTTAACCATCTATCTTAATTAACGATTATGAAAAAGGAGTAGCCATGAGAGAGCAGTTGGAGAAAATCAGGGAAGAAGCGTTAAAACAGATCGCGGCTTCCGACGCACTGGAAAAGCTGAATGATATCCGGGTGGCGTACCTGGGTAAAAAGGGTGAGCTTACAAGCCTGTTAAAGAGCATGAAGGATGTATCGCCGGAGGAGCGCCCCAAGGTTGGCCAGATGGTCAATGAGGCCAGGGAGCAGATTGAGGGAAGGCTGGAGGAGGCCAGAGCGGCCCTTGCCAGACATGCCAGGGAAGAACAGTTAAAACGGGAGGTCATTGACGTGACCCTGCCGGCTAAGAAGAACAGCGTGGGCCACAGCCATCCCAACACCATTGCGCTGGAAGAGGTGGAGCGGATCTTCGTGGGCATGGGCTATGAGGTGGTAGAGGGACCGGAGGTGGAGTACGACCTCTACAACTTCGAGAAGCTGAACATTCCCAAGGGACACCCCGCAAGAGATGAGCAGGACACCTTCTATGTCAATGAGAATATTGTGCTGAGAAGCCAGACTTCCCCGGTGCAGGTGCGCACCATGGAGAAGGGGAAACTTCCCGTCCGCGTCATCGCGCCGGGCCGTGTGTTCCGCTCCGACGAGGTGGATGCCACCCATTCCCCCTCCTTCCACCAGATTGAAGGCCTGGTGATTGACAAGAACATTACCTTTGCCGATCTAAAGGGCACCCTGGCTGAATTTGCCAGAGAGCTGTTCGGGCCGGAGACCAAGGTAAAGTTCCGCCCCCATCATTTCCCGTTCACGGAACCCAGCGCAGAGGTGGATGTAACCTGCTTCAAGTGCGGCGGCTCCGGCTGCCGGTTCTGCAAAGGCTCCGGCTGGATCGAGATCCTGGGCTGCGGCATGGTCCATCCCCACGTGCTGGAGATGTGCGGCATCGACCCCAACGAGTATTCAGGGTTTGCCTTTGGCGTGGGGCTGGAGCGTATTGCCCTGCTGAAATATGAAATTGACGACATGCGTCTGCTGTATGAGAACGATATCCGTTTCCTGAAGCAGTTTTAATTGAGGAGGAAAATAGAATGAACACAGCATTATCATGGATTAAGGCATATGTTCCTGATCTTGACGTGACCGCTCAGGAGTATACGGATGCAATGACCCTCACCGGAACCAAGGTGGAGGGATATGAATGCCTGGATAAAAATCTTGAAAATATCGTGGTGGGACAGATTCTGTCCATAGAGCGCCACCCGGATGCAGACAAACTGATTATCTGCCAGGTGGACACCGGCGCAGAGGTACCGGTACAGATCGTCACCGGCGCTCCCAACGTAAAGGTGGGGGACAAGGTGCCCGTTGTCTTAGACGGCGGAAAAGTGGCGGGGGGACATGACGGCGGCGCCCTTCCTGAGGACGGAATCAGGATCAAAAAAGGAAAGCTCAGAGGCATTGAGTCAGACGGCATGATGTGTTCCATCGAGGAGCTTGGCTCCAGCCGCGACATGTATCCCCTGGCCCCTGAGAGCGGAATCTATATTCTGCCGGAGGACACACAGGTGGGCGCCGACGCGGTGGAGGTTCTGGGACTGCGGGACGTGGTATTTGAGTACGAGATCACATCCAACAGGGTGGACTGCTACAGCGTGGCGGGAATCGCCAGGGAGGCGGCAGCCACATTCCGCAAGCCCTTCTATCCGCCGGTGGTCACTGCCACAGGCAACGGCGAGGACATTAACGATTACCTGAAGGTGCGTGTGGAGAACACGGAGCTGTGCCCACGCTACTGCGCCAGAATGGTGAAGAACATCAAGCTGGCCCCCTCTCCGGAGTGGATGCAGCGCCGCCTGGCTGCCAGCGGAATCCGTCCCATCAACAACATTGTGGACATCACCAACTATGTGATGGAGGAGTACGGCCAGCCCATGCACGCCTTTGACTACGATACCCTGGCAGGCCATGAGATCGTTGTAAAATGTGCAAAGGACGGGGATGTATTCCAGACCCTGGACGGACAGGAGAGAAAGCTGGACCACACGGTCCTGATGATCAATGACGGCGAGAAGGAAGTGGGCATCGCAGGTATCATGGGCGGTGAGAATTCCAAGATCACCGATGATGTACAGACCATGGTGTTTGAGTCAGCCTGCTTCAATGGCACCAATATCCGCCTGTCCGCCAAAAAGGTGGGGCTGCGCACCGATGCCTCCGGAAAATACGAGAAGGGCCTGGACCCCAACACAGCCGGGGAGGCCGTAAACCGCGCCTGCCAGCTGATTGAGGAGCTGGGAGCCGGAGAAGTGGTGGGCGGAACCATTGACATTTATCCGGTTAAAAAGACTGAGAAGCGGATTCCCTTTGACGCAGAGAAGATCAACCGCCTGCTGGGAACAGAGATTCCAAGGGAGGATATGCTGACCTACTTTAAGGCCCTTGACCTGGGATTCGATGAGGACACCAGCGAAGTGATCGCCCCCACATGGCGGCAGGATCTGGAACGAATGGCGGATGTTGCGGAGGAAGTGGCCAGATTCTTCGGCTATGACAAGATTCCCACCACCCTGCCCACAGGCGAGGCCACAACAGGCAAGCTTTCCTACAAGCTGCGGGTGGAGGCGGTAGCCAGGGAGACGGCTGAGTTCTGCGGTTTCTCCCAGGGAATGACCTACTCCTTTGAGAGCCCCAAGGTGTTCGACAAGCTGATGATCCCGGCGGGAAGCAGGCTGCGGGAGGCGGTGGAGATCTCCAATCCCCTGGGCGAGGATTTCAGCGTGATGCGCACCCTGCCCCTAAACGGCATGCTCACCTCCCTGTCCACCAACTACAACAGGCGCAACAAGGATGTCCGCCTCTACGAGCTGGCCAATGTGTACCTGCCCAAGTCCCTGCCCCTCACAGAGCTGCCTGACGAGCGCATGCAGTTCACCCTGGGAATGTATGGCGAAGGCGATTTCTTCACCATGAAGGGCGTTGTGGAAGAGTTCTTCGACAAGGCGGGAATGAAGCTTAAACCCCACTATGATCCCAATGGGGAGCATCCATACCTTCATCCCGGCAGGAAAGCGGATATTGTGTATGATGGCACTGTTGTGGGCTATCTGGGTGAGATCCATCCCGAGGTGGCCGACAATTACAAGATCGGCGACCGCGCATACGTTGCGGTGATCGATATGCCGTCAATCATCGGCTGTACCACATTTGACCGGAAATACACCGGCATTGCCAGATTCCCGGCCGTAACCCGCGACATCAGTATGGTGGTGCCTAAGCACGTGCTGGTGGGCCAGATTGAGGATGTGATCGAGCAGAGAGGCGGCAAGGTATTGGAGAGCTACCACCTGTTCGACATCTATGAGGGAGCCCAGGTGCTGGCAGGCCATAAGTCTGTTGCTTACTCCATCACCTTCCGCGCCAAGGACCACACCTTGGAGGAGAAGGAAGTTGCGGCAGTGATGACAAAGATCTTAAACGGCCTGAACGGCCTTGGAATCGAGTTGCGCGCTTAAGCTGCGTTTGAACAAAAAAGGGGGTTCTGCCTGTCATTATGGGTTTTTTCTTGGGTTTGGGTATGGGGATTTAGACGTGGAAAGGTACGCGGGCGGAGTTAGATGCATCCGTCCGTGAGAGCCAGGAGCTGCGGGCGGGAAGGTTCGGGGACGGGTTACGGCGCAAAGTAATTCTAGGGCTCCGAC
>URUZ01000497.1 GCA_900551225.1 uncultured Clostridium sp. | reverse complement strand
CAAAAAAAGACCTCCAATAGCTTAAGATGTTCCCATAATATGGTGAATTCACCTGAAACAGAGGAAGCAGCAATGCCCCTTGTTCCAGGTATAATCTTAAGCCTTCGGATGTCTTTTTTCTTTTTCCCGCGCCTGGATGCGTCAGCGGGCGGTCTTATACCCAGTGGGTGAGAGCCAGGGGCTGCGGGCGGGAAGGTTCGGGGACGGATGAATCTAACTACGCCCGCGTACCCCATCCGCGCCACCCCTACCCCATCCTTTTCACCGATCCCCTGACAACAAGCTCCGGCTTTCTAAACCGCACCTCGTTCTCCGCCTCCTTAGCAATTATTTTCACCAATGCCAGTATCGCGCTTCTGATATCTTGTTCCATAGGGTCAGCCACAGAATCTAATGCAATTCCCAGCTCCCCAATCATATCAACATTGTTATACCCCACAATGGATATATCATCAGGAACAGACACCCCCTTATGATAGGTCAGCTGCTGCACCATAGATAATGCCGGCTGATCCTGCTGAACAAAAATCGCCGTAAAACTCTTAATAAAATCAAGCCGTTCATTCACCAACGCCCTTGCCGCTGTCCAGGTCATAGGAATTTCAATCACATTCGGGGTATAATCCGACTCCCGCATCGCCCGCAGATATCCCTGGGTTCTGCTTTCATACATTTTCATCGCTGAATCATCCGCTTTAATGGTTAAAATGCGCTTGTGCCCATGATCAATCAAATGCTTTGTAGCCATGTACCCGCCCAATTCATCATCATCCCAAAACAGATTTGGATGAATGTCATTTAGGAACGCAGGATTATAGTAGCAATATGTGCAGGGAAAATTCCTTTTTTCCAGGAACTCATACTCCTCCTGCGTTACATCCCGGGAAAATACCACAAGGCCGTCCACCATTCCGCCGCTTACCATGCGGATCAGGTTGCTGTCACCACGCATATTTTTGTGGGGCTGGATAAAAAAATCATATCCCTGTTCTTCAATCGCCCTGGTCGCATACATTTCCAGCTGGCTAAAAAACCATCTGTATTCCTTTCTGTTAAAATTATTGGAAAAAAGAATACCGATACGCTCCGTCTTTTTTGTAACCAGTCCCCTGGCATTTGTATTGAAAATAAAGCCCGTACGCCGCGCCTCTTCTAACACCCGCTGTCTTGTTTTCTCAGCTACGTTCGGATCATTATTCAGGCACTTTGACACGGTTGAGAAACTAACTCCCAGATTTTGCGCCAAATCTTTAATTGTCACATTTTTCGTCATCCTCACCTCCTTAGACGATTATAATTTACAACGTTTGAAATGTAAAGTGGTTTTTACTCTGTAATCGGACCGAAAAAAATCCTGCCAAAGCATACCGCCCTGGCAGGATTTCTCTCTTTCATCATATTCCGTTATTTCCTCTGGCCGCCGATCAGCCGCAGCTTCTCCCTGCGGCTCAGCTTCTTGATGGCGAATTCCCGTTTCATTGCCTCCTGTTTGGTGGCAAATGCCTCGTAGTACGAGAGCTCAACCGGGCGGCGGCTCTTGGTGTATTTCGCACCCTTTCCCTCATTGTGGGCCTTCACACGCAGGTCCAGATGGTTTGTCCATCCACAGTACAGGGTTCCGTCCGCGCAGGTCAGTATATACGTATAATTCAGCTGGTCTTCCAATTCTCCCAAGTCCGATTCCTTCATTTACTGTAATGCTATGTAAACGGCAACGACATTTCACTACATGTCATCGCCGCCCAGGAAAAACGAATCCTGTGATCTATATAAAGCACCAGCTGGATGCGCAGAGCATATCAGACGGTGAAAAGCGGGCTACCCTCACATTTCACCGCCTCCAACGATACGATATCGGCGGTCTTTAATATAGTATATCGCCGAATTCCCAAAACGTGCGTAGTCCCTTTAAAAACGCCCGCCTCCGCCTCCGTGGCTCCTGCCGCTGCTGGAGCTGTGGGTGGAGCTGCGGCCTGAGGAGCCGCCTCCCCCTCCTCCTGATGAGGTGGAGATTCTGGTGTGGGTCACAAACTGCTTGACCAGTGTGTCCTGAACCGTGTTCATGGCGTATTTCGAGTTGGCCCGGTAAGCTGCCAGGCTGTTCTCGGCCTTGCGGCGGCTGGGCTTCATGGCGTACTGGTTCTTCACGCCCAGGCAGACCGACAGCGCCACAAACCCGGATACCGCCACTGCGAACAGCGCCTCATACCAGCGGATGCTGCGGTAGATGCTGATCTCCCCTGTCTCGGTATCATAGTTGTACTGCCCTGCCACGATTCCCTTGTCCACATAATATTCAATATCCTTTAAAAATGTCTGCGCTGCCTTGGCGTACTCCTGACCCTTCAGATCACTGACCACATGCCTGCCCATCTCCTCGATACGCTTATCCGTGAGAATCCGGATCATATTTCCTGCTGTGGAGATCCAGTAGTCGCCAGACTTGGAGCCTGGGCTGTCCATATAGATCAGGAGCAGCACACCGCTGGCCTTCTCCCCAACGCCGAAGCCGCCGTAATCGTAGTAGTCGTCGGCATACGCCATGGCAGAGCGTCTGCCGTCATTGTAGGCTGTCAGGATCACCACATCCATACCCGTGGTATCCCTGCACTGTGCGGTCAGCTCCTCCAGCCGGGCATTCTCCTTGGCTGTGAACAGCTTTGCCTGGTCAAAGACCCTGGCCTCCGTCTGTCCGGTCTGCGCCTGTTCCTCCTGAGCGGCTTCCTCCTGGTCCTCCTTGGAGGCTTCCAGGGCGGCCCGCCAATCCGGCTCCTGTCCCGCTCCCTGGCTGCCCTGCCTGGATGCGGCATATGCTACGCCCGCAGTTCCCGGGACCAGGCATACAAGCAGCGTGGCCAGCAAAAGCCCCAGTGCCAGTATCCTGGCCCGGGTACCGGAAATGCCGTTACAGTTCATCATATCAGATACCCCCCTATCAAAAACAGCACAAGCAGAGGCAGGAAGACAGATGCAAACAGAATCAGCATCTTGGTCCGGTCTACCGGAAGCTCACCGCAGACTTTTCCGGTCTGCCCATTGAGTGCAAAGTAGTAGATCTTCCTGTGGGCTTTGTCATTGTATGTAAGGGTCCACACAGGCAGCAGGGCGTATTCCCAGCGGCCATGTTCAATATCCGCCTGCTGCCTGTTCACCTTGACGCTGTTGTAATTGGACTCATGGGCGCGCAGGATGCCAATGGCGTAATCCTTCACTTCCTGCTGCACACTGATCTCAAAAGCCTGTTTCTCCATATCCCTGTTTTCCGCCATGAAGCCGGACAGGTATCCCATGGAGAATTCCTCGGCCTGGGTCATCTCAAAGGGCTGGACTCCGTCCACAAGACGGCGATTAGCCTTCTTCAGCGCATTCCTGGCCACATTGTCCACCATCACGCTGCCTGCCCGCTTCACATCATAGATCTTGGTCTCCGTGTAGCGCTGATTCCCTGTGGTCCAGGTGCGGAGGCGTGTGCCCTGCCCTTCCACTTCCCCGTTTATGGTACAGCTGAAAAGCCAGTAGGGGAAATAGACGCCTGTCATGGTCTCAATCTGTTTGGGGGAATAGAACTCCTTGGGTACGAATTTCTTCTTGGCCATCCACTGGGTAAATATCTCCTGGGCCTTCTTCTTGTCAATCTGGAAGGGAACTACATAGTTAGGCTCATAGCCGCCCTCCAGTCTCCCGGCCAATACTACCGGATTGTGGCAGTAGTAACAGAAGGTGGCTGCAGTAGTGGCGTCTGTGACAATCTCCGCCCCACAGCTGGGACAGGTATACAGCATCGCCTGGGGCGCGGGGCTGCTGGGGGCTGCTGCTGGGTGTTCCGACGCTCCAGCTGCCTGCCCCGCCGTCCCGGCCGGCCGACCCGACGCTCCGCCTGGCTGACCAGCCGCTCCACCTGGCTGCCCGGACGCTCCACCTGGCTGTCCCGCCGCTCCACCTGGCTG
>URUZ01000496.1 GCA_900551225.1 uncultured Clostridium sp. | reverse complement strand
GGGAATTCCACACCCAGTCCCACCAGAGCGCGCTCCCCGAGCCCACTGACTCCACCTCCGCAATCTATGACTGCGCCTGCCGCCTGCTGAGAGAATTCTGGGACAGGACTCCCGTGCGCCTGCTCGGCGTGCGTGCGGGTAAGATAGACGGCGACAGCTTCAGCCAGCTGAGCCTTTTCGACACCTCCGCCAGCCAGAAGAAAAAGGACATGGAAAAAGCTGTGGATCAGATCCGCAGCAAGTTTGGGGTGGACAGCATCAAGCGGGCCAGCTTCTTAAAGGAGGACTCCCTGGTAGATCACGCGGCCAGCAAGAACAAGCATCTGAACAGAAAAGAGAACATATGATCAAGAGAACCATCACTTACAGCATAGGCCCAGAACATCCGGCCCTCACTGTACAGGACTATCTAAAAGGCCTTGGATACTCCCACCGCCTGATTGTACATTTAAAGAGCACGGAGCACGGCCTGCTTCTGGACGGCAGCCCCGTCTTCACCAACGACCGCCTGACACCGGGCAGCCGGCTGACGGTGAACCTGGCCGAGGAGGGGGACTCCCCCAATATCCAGCCTGTGGATATTCCCCTGTCCATTGTCTATGAGGATGAGGATATCCTGGTGGTGGACAAGGCGGCGGGCATGCCCATCCACCCTTCCCAGGGCAATTATGACAACACCCTGGCCAATGCCGCGGCCTGGTACTTCCGGCAGAAGGGACAGCCCTTTGTTTACCGGGCCGTCAGCCGCCTGGACCGGGATACAAGCGGACTTCTGGTTCTGGCCAAACACATGCTGAGCGCCTGCATCCTCTCGGTCCAGATGACAGACAGGAAGATCCGGCGCGGATACCTGGCCCTTGTAAGCGGCCGGCTCCCGGAATCGGGCACAGTTGACGCCCCCATTGGGCGTGTGCCTGGCTCTGTGATTGAACGGTGTGTGGATTGGGATCATGGGGAGACGGCCGTCACCCATTACCGCCGGCTGGACTACAGTCCCAGCTGCGATTTATCCCTTGCGGGCCTGCGGCTGGAGACAGGCCGGACTCACCAGATCCGGGTTCACATGGCCCATATCGGCCATCCCCTGCCAGGGGACTTCCTGTACAACCCGGACTTTAGCCGGATCGGCCGCCAGGCCCTCCATTCCAGCCGACTGGAATTCTTCCACCCTGTCACAGGGGACCTTATGGTGTTTCACGCTCCCCTGCCGCCTGATATGGCCGCTCTAGCGCCAGCCGCCACTGGCCTCACATCCAGCGCAGCCCTTTGGGATAGTGGTTTTTAAGGGTGGTTCCCGCCAGTTTAGCCCAGCCCAGGCTATAGCCTCCCACACATACCAGCACCCATCCCTTCCGGCCGGCCAGAGCATCGGCCTCCTGCTGTGAATCCTCCGGCGCCAGCGTTTCCCCCTTCAGATAGCGCTGGGCCTGCGCATTGTCCAGCCCCAGATGATAACGCAGTTTTGCCTGCTCCGGTCGCAGGGCCAGAGCCAGGGCATGGGAAGGTTCAAACCGGTTCTTCTTCAGCGTCCCCAGATGCAGGCCCGGACGCAGCACCTTAAGGCCTGCCATGTCCGGCATTCCGGCAGGAACCAGGTACAGCTGCTCCCCAAACAGGATGTACTCCCTGCGGTTCAGGTAACGCTCCGGCTGAGCCAGACTATCCCTGCAGAATTCTTCGTAATCTTTCAGCAGTTCCCTGCTCTTCTTCTCACTGAGATAAACACACTCTTTTGCCGGCTCCGAAGGCCCCGGCCCATTCTCCTTCTTCAGCACCGCCATGTAATGCCCCTCCCCCTCCAGCTTGTGAGGGAAGATCCTGAAGGTCTGGTCCAGGTGATATGGGTCCTCTGCCTGTCCCAGCCAGCCGGGACAGCCTGGCGTGAATCCCTCATATCCATTCACATGCTCCACCGAGAAATGCGGATGTTCTTCCAGAAAATGCCGGATCGTCCCCTCATTCTCCTCCGGCGCAAACGTGCAGGTGGAGTACACCAGCCGCCCCCCGGGCTTTAACATGGCAGCCGCGTCCCTCAGTATATCCTGCTGCCGAGCCGCGCACATGGCCACATGGTCCGGGCTCCACTGCTCTGCTGCCTGCTGGTCCTTGCGGAACATCCCCTCCCCGGAACAGGGGGCATCCACCGCGATCTTGTCAAAGAATTCCGAAAAATACCGCACCAGTTCCCCCTCCGCGCTGGCCACCACCCCCTGGGTGATGCCCATCCGTTCCACGTTCTGGGACAGTATCCTGGCCCTGGCCGGATGGATCTCATTGGCCAGGAGCAGACCCTCTCCGCCCAGCCTGGAGGCGATGTGGGAGGTCTTGCCCCCCGGCGCAGCACACAAGTCCAGCACAGCGTCCCCAGGCCTGGGGTCCAGAAGCTCCACCACGGCCATGGCGCTGGGTTCCTGGATATAGTAAACGCCCGCATCGTGATAGGGGTGTTTGCCGGGCCTTCCTCCATCCTCATAGTAGAATCCCTCTTTGACCCAGGGAATGGGCGTCAGCTTGAATCCTGTCTCCGCCTCCAGCTTCCCGGCCTGCAGCTGCCAGTCCGGCTCCCCGTCTCCCAGTTTCAGACGGTTCAACCGCAGCCCCTGAACCCGCTCCTTTTCATAGCTGGCCTCAAATTCCTCATACTGATCACCCAATAACTGTCTCATCCGCTGGCAAAACGCTGCTGGCAGCTGCATCATACGTCATACACTCCTTTTACTCTGTCTCTTATAGATTGCGCCTGTACCGCGCCTGTGGCCGCACCGACAAACGGACCGGCGCATCTCATGGATACACCGGCCCGTCATTCTTCCTGTCTATTACAGCATTACTTTGAAATCATCGGAACCTTCCCCGTTGACTACATAGTAAGCAGCCCCTTCGTTGGCAACGATGTACAGCTCAATGTCCTTGATCTCCACATCCTTGCGGATCTCCTTGTAGTGTGCAATTGCCTGTTCCAGCACATCCTTAGCCACAAGATCTTTTCCGTCAAACTGGAAATGTACGGCTGCCTTAGGCTCTGCCGCCTTCTTGGGAGCGGCCTTCTTCGCCGCCGGCTTCTTGGCCGGAGCTTTCTTGGCAGGTGCTGCCTTGGCTGAAGCTGCCTTGGCTGGCGCTGCCTTGGTCTCTTCCTTCGCAGGAGCTGCGGGCGCTGCTTTTACCTCCTCGGTAACTGCTGCTGCCTTCACTGCCTCTTTAGCAGGTGCTGCTGCCTTTTTAGCGGTTGTTTTTGCGGTCTTCTTAGGTTCTACCATTGTTCATGTCCTCCCTGTTTTTGAATCAGTAATATTAACTTACTCATAACATCAAACCTTCAAGTATCCCCCAGATGCATTAAGGGCATTATAAAATCCTTTTCTTCATTTGTCAACAAAATCGACGTAAATATTCAATCCTGCTTCATAAAAATTCAAGGATTGCCGAATATGCAGCCACCAGAACCTCCTCCGTCATCCTGCAGTTGGCAGGGCTGGTGGATGGAAGCAGAATGGCATCCATGCCTGTGGCCGGCCGGCAGAAACGCTTATACAGCGCCCCGGCTTTGGCGCCCGTGGTGAATATAGCCTGGATGGGAGCCTGGCCGATAATGCGGTTTAAGTCATTGGGCCTGGGGTTTCGGATGCTGCCGTCGTCAGCGCCGTGTATGTCACAGCCTGCCAGCACATCCCACACAGCCACATGGCGGCTCAGGACCAGTGCCTTTTTCTCCTCTATTGTCCCGGGCTGCTCCTCCCCCAGCACCCTGGCCAGCACCGGCCAGAACCGGTTCCTGGGATGGCCGTAATAAAAGCCCTGTTCTCTGGACTTGGGAGATGGGATGGAACCCAGCACCAGCACCCGGCTGGCACTGTCAAACACAGGCTCAAAGGTATGTTCCACGTAAGCTGTATCACAGCTGTTTATGCAGCGTTTAACCGGCTTTCGTTCTTCTTGTCTCATTCTCTTCTCC
>URUZ01000495.1 GCA_900551225.1 uncultured Clostridium sp. | reverse complement strand
GGGAATCTCCCTGGGGGCGGCCATTGCCTGGCTGATGGTGCGCAGTGATCTGCCATTTAAGAGATTCTTTTCTCTGGCAGTGATTATGCCGTATATGCTGCCTTCATGGTGCAAATCCATGGCCTGGCTGACTGTTTTTAAGAATGAGCGGATCGGCGGCACAATGGGATTCCTCAGTTATCTGGGCCTGAATCCGCCGGACTGGCTGGCCTATGGCCCGGTGGCCATTGTAGCAGTGCTGACGATCCATTATTATGCATACGCCTACCTGCTGGTATCGGCGGCATTGCGCTCCATCAACTCCGAGCTGGAGGAGATGGGGGAGATTATCGGGGCGAACAAGATGCAGATTCTGCGGAAAGTCACATTCCCATTGGTGCTTCCGGCCATACTTTCCTCTTTTATCCTCACCTTTTCCAAGTCCATGGGTACATTTGGCGTGCCGTCCGTACTGGGGCTGAAGGTAAATTACTACACCATTTCCACGATGCTGTACAGCTCCATCAAAAACAGGCAGACGAACCTGGGCTTTACCATCAGTCTGATCCTTATTTTGATTGCCTCCATCAATATCGCTGTAAACCAGAAGCTCATCGGCAGCCGTAAATCCTATACCACCATCGGAGGGAAGGGCGGACGAAGCAATGTGCTGCGGCTCGGCCGCTGGAGAATGCCTATTGCGGCGGTGCTGTTGCTGTTTATCGCTTTGGCGGTGTTTTTTCCGTTGATTATCCTCTTTTACCAGACCTTTATGCTGCGCACAGGTGATTATGGGTTCTCCAACTTTACCCTGCACTACTGGCTCGGCAAGCCGGACCCGCTGATTTACGATGGAATTCCCGGCATTTTTCAAAACCCGCTGTTCTGGAACTATGTTGTCAACACCCTGAAGCTGGTGGTGCTCACATCCCTTATTGCCACCATTTTCGGGCAGATTTTAGGATATATTAATTCGCGGGGACGCAAGCTGCGCTCCGGCCGGCTGGTGGAGCAGATTGTGTTTATACCCTACCTGATTCCATCCATCGCGTTCGGAGCCATGTACCTGTCCATGTTTGCGACCCGCACCACCATTGACCTGCTGGGCTACCGCATCACATTGATCCCGGCGCTGTACGGCACATTCGCACTTTTAGTGCTGGTCAGTATTGTCAAGCACCTGCCCTTTGCCTCGCGGGCAGGCACCTCCAATATGATGCAGATCGGCACAGAGCTGGAGGAGGCCGGGCAGATCGCCGGGGCAGGATTCCTTACACGTTTCATGCGGATTGTGCTGCCCTTGTCTAAAAATGGATTTATGAGCGGTTTTATGCTGATCTTTATCAGCATTATGAAGGAGCTGGATCTGATTGTGCTGCTGGTAACGCCGGACCAGACCACCCTGCCATTTATGGCCTACACGTATTCCACGGTCAGCGTAACCCAGCTGGCCAACTGCGTGGCTATTGTGATGTTTGCCATCGTTCTCTTTGTATATTGGATTGCCAACAGATTCTTTAACGCGGATATTGCAGGCGGATTGGGAGGTTAATAAATGAGCAGAATAATTTTATCAGGAATCGACAAATTCTATGGCACCAACCACGTATTGAAGAACCTGGACCTGGTGGTGGAGGACGGAGACTTTATGACGCTCCTGGGGCCGTCGGGCTGCGGCAAAACCACTACGCTGCGGGTCATTGCCGGCTTGGAGCGCCCACAGAACGGTATGGTGTACATGGATGACCGGGAAATCATCAACGCCAGGGAACAGTTCTTTCTGGAGCCTTCCAAACGGGGCCTCAATCTGGTCTTTCAATCCTATGCCCTGTGGCCCCATATGACCGTGTTTGACAACGTGGCCTTTGTACTGTCCGTGAACCATGTCTCCAAGGCGGATATTAAGATAAGAGTAGCAGATGCCCTGCGCCGCATGCGCATCGATGAACTGGCGGAGCGTTATCCCTCCGAACTGTCCGGCGGACAGCAGCAGCGGGTGGCGATTGCCAGAGCCATTGTATCAGAACCCAGCACCCTGCTGCTGGATGAGCCGCTCTCCAATCTGGATGCAAAGCTGCGGGTGGATATGCGCAGCGAGTTAAAGCGGCTGCACAAGGAATTGGGCACAACGGTGATCTACGTAACCCATGACCAGGTGGAGGCGCTGACGATGTCCACCAAAATCGCCATATTCTTTGAAGGTGCGCTGGAACAGGTGGATACCCCCATGGGAGTCTACCAGAACCCGGTCTCACTGCGCGTGGCCGATTTCATAGGCAACCCCCGGATCAACTTTATTCCGGGCAAGGCCCAGTGGTCCCAGGGACTGCTCTCCGTGCAGTCGGTGCTGGGGGTCTATCAGTTCGATTCTGATGTGGTGGCTGAGGAGCTGCCCCAGGAAGGCCTGTTTGACTGCATTGTCGGGGTGCGCCCTGAGCAGGTAACCCTCTGGCGGAAAGAGATGTCCACCGCTGTCCCGGCCAGGGTCTACTCCTGTATGCCTGCCGGTTCCGAGACACTGGTCCAGCTTCAGGTGGAGGGAGAGAATATGCTGGTCAAGCGGATCGGCCTGAAGGAGTATCACAGCGACCAGCCCGTATGGCTGGGCATTGATCCGGAATCGGTCAACATTTTCCGCAAGGACAACGGCCGGCTCATCAAACGGGCCACTGCCAAAGAATCAGAGGAATAGGTTCTGTCAATATATAAATGTGAAGGAGGATCAACATGAAAAAGTTACGGAAAACAGCAGCCCTTGTGACCGCGCTCAGCATGCTTCTGGCAACAGGCTGCCAGAAGATTGAACCGGAAACGCCGGCAGCAGCCACAGGCGCAGACCAGAGCACTGCAGCGGGCGGCTCAGACAGCGCGGCCGCAGATCCCACAGCGGGTATGACCCCGGAGGAAAAGTGGGCCTACGATAACGGGCTGGACCAGGACGAACCCATGGAGGAGCTGTACAAGAAGGCTCTGGATGAGGGCGGGGAGGTGGTTATCTACACCATATCCAGCAGGCCGGAGAAGATTAAGGCGATGTTTGAGGAGGACTATCCGGGGATGACCCTTACCGTATACGATATTTCTTCCGGGGAGCTTATGGAGAAGTTCACGAGGGAGTATGAGTCGGGCATCTATACGGCGGATATTATCCACTCCAAGGAACAGGCGGGAGAGTATACCAAGGACTACATTCAGACCGGTATCTTACATAATTACCAGCCGGCCTCCATATTCGGCAGCACTGATCCGGAATACCTGTCCCTTACGCCGCTGCTCTTTGAACTGAACCTGTGGTTCTACAACACCGAAGTCTATGATGAATGCCCCCTGACTTCCTGGTGGCAGCTCACCACCCCGGAGTGGAAAGGGCGGTTCGTATTCCAGGATGCCGACAGCAATATGGCCTACCTGGCTATGCTGACCACCATGGTGGAGCATTCGGACGATATGGCGGAGGACTACAAACGTGTATTCGGCAAGGAGATTGAGCTGGATTCTGATGAGCCCAACGCAGGTTATGCCTTTATTAAACGTTTCCTGGCCAATGACCCCATTATCGCCAAGGGCTCCGATGAAGTGGTGGAGATGGTGGGCGCCCCCGGGCAGACCAATCCTCCGGTAGGTTATTCTTCCTCAGTCAAACTGCGCCAGCGTGAAGAAAAAGGCCTGGCCATCAACTATGCGCCTTTGACCATGACACCCAGCAACGGCATATACGCAATGAATTTCCTGGGAATCCTCAACAACTGCAGACATCCCAACGGAGCCAAGCTGTTTATTAAATATATGCTGGGCGGAGAGGACGGCCAGGGCAGAGGCTATTCACCCTTTGTATCTGTCGGCACATGGTCCGCACGGCCGGAGAATCCCAACGCTGAGGGCAATTTGAATCTGGCGGATATTCCGCTGTGGCCCTCTGACTTTGATTATGTATACGCCAACCTGCAGGATGTGCGGGATTACTGGATCACACAC